>NZ_CAUPZT010000027.1:0-21912 GCF_963515615.1 uncultured Granulicatella sp.
TGTCGAAATCAGGACGTGCTTTCTTCTATTTTTGAGACTTTTTGCCCAGTCTCCCTCCGTGTATCAATAATATATGTGGAAATTTTTTATCACCAAATTCATGAAATATCATATTCAAAAACCTCTACAAACTCAAATTTGTTAGCTAATTAAGTTTACTCGTTAACTTACACACTTAATTTATTTTTTGTTTTCTAAACACGAGACCACCTAAAAAAGTCTAATGAAGTGCTTTATTGCTTTCATTAACTATATATACATAGTCATTGTTTTTTTGAAACCCCTTAACTACCGTCAGTTTAACATATTTTTTTCTTTATTGTAACCATGGATTTTTTTCGATTTAAACTCTATCAAACGCCTCTTGCCCTGCTCCCAAGAATACATTTCACGCTTACTTCTGATAACTTTTTTTGTTTATCATATCCTTTTGAATAGTATTTATTTTTTTAAAATTGTTGTACTTCGTTTTATAATTCGACTAAAAGATGAAAGAAAAATTTTTGTTGAGAAAATACCATGAGACTTGCAGAGGCTGCTGGCGAACTTGCTAACACAAAATTTTTCTTTCATCTTTTAGCGTTTACGTATATCATCTACATACACGAAAAACGCCTGAATCTTTCTTTCGATTCAGACGTTTTTTCATCAATTTGTTATGCCGTAAAATCAGCCATGTTCTTTTTAACGACTTCCCCACTTGGTAGACGTAGCTCAATAGTTCCATCCATATTAAAGATAACACTATCTAATCCTAATCCGTAACTAGCAGCAAATTTTGCAATTTTCTCTTGTACTAGATCTACTGCTGGCGCTTCTTCTAACATTGGATCAAGCATAGGATCTACTCCTGTGTTTCCTTCTGGATTTAACATTTCATTATCTGTTGAATTTTCAGGTTTGACTGGTTTTTCATTAGGTTTTGGAGCCTCTGGTAAAATAGTTTCCGTTTTATTTTCTATTGGTTTTGTGTCAACCTTATCAGGAGTTGGTGTTACATTTTCAGAGATTTTATTTTCAGCATTTCCTTGAGGTGCTTCTCCTGTAAAATCTGCCATATTCTTTTTAATAACTTGACCATTTGGCAAATGTAATTCAATTGTTCCGTCCATATTGAACAAGACATTTTCTAATTTCATTCCATGGCTTTCTGCAAATTTAGCAACTTTTTCTTGTACTGGATCTACTGCTGGAGCTTCTTCTAACATTGGATCTAAAATAGGATTTTCAGTTGGTTTTGAAGGTTCGTCTACTTTTCCAATTTCTTTTGGTGATCCTTCAACTTTTTCTTCAGGCTTAGAACTTTCTCCTGTGCCATGTCCTTTAAATTGTGATAAAACTCCAGGTTTTTCTGTTTGATTATTCTTCTCTAAAATTGGAACTTCCACAATATAAGAAGATTGATTGTCTAAATAGGCATTTGCCATGAAGGTTACTGGAATTTTATTTCCTGCTGTCATCGTTGTTCCTTGATTTAATTTTGGAATTGGAAGTTGAATTTCTCCCACTTTGTAGTTATTTTCTAAATACGCATTTCCATGAAATTCATCAAAAACTCTGACTAAAGCATCTGTTCCTTTTGGTACTTCATATTGAGGTTTCACTCTTAAATAAGTATCCCCTGCATGGAATGGATAAAAAATCGTACGACTTGCCATATTGTATGCTAATGAAGATGGAACGGTAAATGTTCCTTCATAATTTACTTCTGGATAGTCTTTTGAAGTAATTGTATATTTAAATGTTTCTCCTGGTAAATATGGTTTATCTAATTCAAAATTAGCAATATTTCCTACGCCTTCACCAAACACTTTCCCAGATAGTTTCTCAATCACTTTCCCGTCAGGAGTTGTTAATTTCACCATCATATTTGTTCCTAATTTTTTCTCTAATTCTGGTGGGAAACTGAAGGATACACGTTTTTGTCCATTTGCTAATGTGAAGTTTTGATTGTTAAATGTACTATTTTTTAATAATTTTACAACACTTGCTAATTCTTCTCCTGTATAAACTTTATTTCCTTCTTTTTTAGCAACTCCTTCTTCTGGTTTGAAGAGTTCATAATTACTATGAGAGTGACCAATTCCAACTGGCTTATGTTCATCAATTGGATCTGCATGATGGTGATCTCCATGAGGATAAATAATTGCATTTTTTTCTTTATTCACTACAATACTTTCACGTTTTACACCGTATAGTTTCATAATGCCTGCAATTTTTTCTTCAATTTTTTTATCTAACTCACTCATTTCTGCTGGTTTCGTTTCATCATCATGGTGATGTTCTTCTTTAGGAGGCAATGCAGTCCCATTATAGCGTGCTTTAGCCGCTTCTAAATGTTCTTTTGGAATTAAATGTTCCCATTTTGTATGGACTAATTGTTCAAATGGAAGTACATGAATATCCTTCATGTTTCCATTATGTGCCACTAATAAGTTTTCTCCTGATGTACCAATAATATGATTCCCATCAAATAAAAATCCATCACTCGTTCTATAATGAATTCCAGAAAATTGTTTTTCTTTTGGCTGTGCATTCGGAACTTCAGCGATTGGTTTTGTTTCAGGTTTCGTAAGAGGTGTTGTACTTCCTCCTGTTAAACCATGTAATTCCTTTTCTACCTTTTCAACTTTTTCAATCGTTGATGTAACAGTATCATGATGTGAATTTTCATGATTCACTTGATTTTTATAAATAAAGTGGAAATGGTCTCCGTGTCGTACTACATACCCTTCTGCTGTTTCACTAACAATATCTTTTTTATCAAATACATAGCCATCATGGTCATGATCATGGTGTTCACCTTCGTGGTCATGTTTATCTCCATCATGCTCATGATGTTCGCCTTCATGGTCATGATGCTTCGTAGTTACTACTGGATTTCCTTCTTTGTCTTTATAAATAAAATGGAAATGATCACCATGACGAACGATATACCCTGTTTCTGTTTCACTTACAACATCTTTTTTATCAAATACATAGCCATCTTCTACTTCTTCATGATGTTCATGAGTTACTGAATTTGTAGCTAGTGTTGTTGCTAGTGTTTGTTGAGTATTATTTTTATAAATAAAGTGGAAGTGATCTCCGTGGCGAACAACATATCCCATTTCATTTTCTTCTACAATATCATTTGGATTAAAAATATATCCGTCATCTGCAGAACTAATAGCATTAGTAGCAGAAGTCTTTTGTTCATAGATAGCATCTGCTGGAGGAGCTCCGTATACAAAATGATAATGATCTCCATGTTTTTTTAAATATCCATTTTCGAATACTTCTCCAACAATTGTTTTTGGTTTATTTTCTTTTACTTTTTCAGCAATTTTTTCAAATTTTGCTAAATCATCTTTTGAAATTTCTGTTGTGGTAGTTTCTGATTCTGTTTGCTGACTTGTGTTTTGAGTATTAAACAGTGAACACCCTCCCAATAAAACAAGACTTGCACTCCCAATTAGTAGTGATTTTTTATGAATTTTCATTTTCTCTCCCTCTCCTATAAAACGTAATTTTTCCGTTTTATAACTTTACTCTCCTTTTCTTATTCTGTCAATGTTTTTTAGTTACGTAATAAAAGAAAGAAGAAAAATACTTTTTGTTTGCGAGGTCGCCAGTAGCCCCTATGGGTCTCTTGGCTAAAAATCGAGCCTCGGTCTCGATTTTTACCTGCAATAGAAGCCACCCCTTGGCTTCTATTGCTTTCGCTACAAAAGATTTTTCTGCTTTCTTTTATATTATATTTGCATTTTTTCACTGATTATATTTTTAAACGATACTATATAAATACACATTTTTTGTCTGACGTTTAGAAGTAGACATTTAAAAGTAGTATTTAGCTTTAAAAAATTGTTGCACTACTTTCTAAAATTTAGCTAAAAGATGAAAGAAACATTTTTGTTGCGAAGATAATGGAAGCCATATCCGGCTTCCATTATAGGTAAACTTCGAGACCAAGGCTCGAAGTTTAGCCATGAGACTCGCAGAGGCTGCTGGCGACCTTGCTAACACAAAATTTTTCTTTCATCTTTTAGCCCATATGCAAAAAAGACTTCGAAACAATATTACGTTTCGAAGTCTATACATCGTTTTCTATTCAACTACAGTTTTATCTAAAAATCCTTTTAAGAATTTTTCAACAATAAATGTACCTAAGAAGGCAAATAAAATATTCGACACTGCTACGCCAAATACACTAGGCCAGAATGGTACTTGTAAAGAGTAATACAATGCTGCAGCTACTACAAAGCCACACCAAATTCCATAAGCAGCACTCTTCACATAAGAATTTTTAAAAATACGGTTAAATAGATATAAACTCACTGATTGAATTAAAAATCCAGATAAAATATCAATCGGTCCAAGAGGACTTGGAATATTACTAATCATTACTCCTATTAAAATTCCTAATGACAATTGCGGTTTATAAAATGGAACACCCATTAATAAAGTTGATAAACGGAACTGAAACATCCCGTAAGAAATAGGATTAATTAATGTTAATACAACATATAACGCTCCTATTAAAGTATTTTGTGTTAATAATCTAATTTGTTTTTTATCCACTATAAAATCTCCAATCCATTTGCTAAAAAGGCTTTGTTTCGATCAATACAAGTTCCACATTTTCCACATGGAGGATACACCCCATTATAGCAACTGTACGTCAATTCATAAGGAACTCCTAATTCGACTCCTTTAGCGACAATATCTTTCTTTTTCACTTGTCCAAATGGAGCTGTCAATCGAACTTTACCTCCACTTCCTAATTGAACAGCCTGATTCATCGCTTCAATAAATTCAGGCGAACAGTCTGGATAAATAACTCCAGAATCATCCAAATGAGCTCCAAAATAAATTTCTGAAGCTCCTTTTTGCATCGCAATTCCTGCTAAAATCGAAATAAAAATTCCATTACGAAACTCCACTTCAGTATTCGCTTCTGTTTGAGTCGCATAATCTCCTGTACTGACTTCTATATCATTTCCAGCATTTAAAGAAGATTTGCTTCCAGAAAATACAGAAGTAACATCCAAAATTTGATGTGGAACTTTATAATACGCTGCAATTTTTCTAGCAGCTTCTAATTCCAATTCCTTATGCTTTTGATTATATGAAAATGAAATAGCTTCAACTTGAGGATCTTGACTCAAAGCAAGCGCCAATGCAGTCGAACTATCGACTCCACCACTTAATAATACTAATTTCATCACGATTCTCCTTAACGGTTGTCCACTTTTTCAGGATATAAATCATGATTCATCATACGATGATCTGCTACTTGTTCCCATTTAGTTCCTGGTTTTCCATAGTTACAATATGGATCAATAGAGATTCCCCCACGTGGTGTAAATTTACCCCAAACTTCAATATATTTTGGATCCATTAATTTTACTAAATCTTTCATAATGATATTCATACAGTCTTCATGGAAATCTCCACGATTTCTAAAGCTAAATAAGTATAATTTTAAAGACTTACTTTCTACCATACGTTCTCCAGGAACATAGCTAATATAAATTGTCGCAAAGTCAGGTTGACCTGTAATTGGACATAATGAAGTAAATTCTGGACAATTAAATTTTACAAAATAGTTATTTTCCGGATGTTTATTTGGGAATGACTCTAGCACTTCTGGTGCATAATCGTCACGATAAACTGTGTTACTTCCTAAGTGTGTAATTTCTCCCATTTCTTCGTTTTTTCTCATTCTTCTTCCTTCTTTCCGGACTATTAGACATAAAAAATTCCTGAAAAACACCATCGTTTTCCAGGAATTGATTGATCATTTCATGTTCAAATAAGCCCTAGTTTTGTTTATAGACAGGATGGTTACGAACTGTCTGACAAATATTCTACCATAAATGAAAGGAATTGACTAGTCTTGAACTAAACGATGAATCCATTTTTGAGAATAAACACGATAGAATCCTACGACTATTTTTGTCACTTCTTCCATACCTGCACAAATAACAACTACAGTAACTGGTAAATGCCACACTCCTGCTGCTAATAGAGATAATGGTACGCCGACTAACCATACACAACTCATTTCTAATTTCATTCCATAATGAGTATCCCCACCACCTCTTAAAACTCCTACAACAATAATGGAATTAATCGTTTTTAAGATAAAAATCATCCCCATTACTTGTAATAATTGTTGACCAAGAGTATACACTTCTGGACTAATATGTCCAAATAATAATAATGTCCATTGTGGCGTTAAACTTTCAATAGCACCAATGACTACACCCGTTATAATCGCTAAAATAATAAATCGATGGGCATCTTTTTTCGCTCGTTCAATTTTATTTTTTCCAATACTTTGCCCAAGCATAATACTACAACTACTTCCTAATCCACGAACGATAACAAAGGCTAAGCCTTGAATCGCAACTGCAATTTGCACCGCTGCAGTCGCTTGAGTTCCAACCATTGCATAAGCTGCATTATAAAACACTTGCCCTAGTGCCCAGAAGGTTTCATTGACAATAACTGGTAAAGTTGTCTTCCAATAAATTTCCCAAAATTCTTTTGGAATTTTTTGTAAATGTCGAATTGGAATTTGAAGCGGCCCTTGATAACGTTTGATAACAAAAACTAATACTCCAATTTCAACCATTCTCGCTACAACAGTTCCTAACGCTGCCCCGACAACTCCCATTGCTGGCAATCCTAACTTTCCAAAAATAAAAATATAATTGAAGAAAGCATTGGCAACAAAACTAATCATCGTTGCTATTAATGGAACCCTTGGATTTCCTGTACTTCTTAAAGCACTACCTAAAGAAAAACTCCATGCAGTAATGACATAGGTTAATGCCGCTACACGTAAGTAGTCCCCACCAGCTTGAACAACTGCTGCATCATGGGTAAATAACTCTAAAATCCCATAAGGAAATAACATTGCAACAAGCATAAATGCCACAGAAATAGCTGTAGACAACATTAAACTTGCCTGATTAATTTTTCGAACTTGAAGAACATCCCTCACACCCCAATATTGAGCAAATAAAACTGAGGAGCCTGTGTTAATTCCAAAACAAATCAATGTAAATAAGAAAAATACTTGATTCGCTAATCCAACACCCGCAATACTCGCATCACCAAGAGAGGAAATCATTATCGTATCTAATGTGTTCAAAAATGAAGTTAGTAAACTTTGCAATGCAACAGGAATCGCAATCGCAAACATTTGTTGATAAAACGCCTTTGAATTCATCTCATCCTCCTTCTATTATGTATCAATTTTTTTCTAAATCATTTTCTCTTCAACTATTCTATACTTTTGATGAATTTCTTTCAAATTATTGTATAACTTCAAACAAAAAAAGGATGAGTGACTCATCCTTTTTTGTTTGACTTGATTAGATTCCAGGTGCTTCGTTTAAGTGCGCACGTAACATCCAAATGATTTTTTCAATATCGCCTTTGAAGCCGATACAGATATCTTGTGATACATCATCGCCTTCTTCTCCAGCTGTTTCTAAACCTTCTTGGTATAATCCTCTTAAGTATTCATATCCTACTAATAAATGTCTTACCCATTCATCAATTGAACGCTCGTAAGATGCAGGAATATCTTGAATTTTTGTATTATCTGCAAATTCACGTAATGTTGAATATGGTGCTCCCCCAATAGTGATTAAGCGTTCTGAAACTTCATCTAATTGCTCATTGATTTCATCCATTAATTTATCCATTGCTGGGTGTAATGTTAAAAATCCACGTCCACGCATATACCAGTGTGCTTGGTGAATAATTGCTGCTTGTTGGCTTAAGTCAGCTACTAATTGATTTAATACTAATTTTGTTTTTTCTTTTGACATTTGTCATTCCTCCTTTATGAATATAGTATAACACAAAATAGAATTATTCTAAACTAGAATACTCAATTTTTTTATATTTTTTTGAGAAAAATAGGAATAAATTAATTTTTATACGTATTGTCAAGGAAAATAGTCGTATATTCTCGAGTTTTAGCATTGAGACTCGCAAGGTGAGGCTACTAGCGTCCCTTGCTACATCAGATAAAGTCCTATCTCATTCACCGTACCCTCGTAAATACACGCTCAAATAAATGGACTTTTCGCCGTAGCATTAGTACTAGAAGCCACATTGGCTTCTAGTACAGGAAAACTTGAGACCTTAGGCTCAAGTTTTAGGCATGAGACCGCAGGGCTGCTGCCGTCCTTCGCTACTTCAGATAAAGTCCAAATTACGTAATTACTGGACAGAATAATTAGGCGCTTCTTTGGTAATTTGTACGTCATGTGGATGGCTCTCTCTTAATCCAGCACCACTCATACGAATAAATTGCGTATTTTCACGAAGCTCCTCTAAATTATGCGCTCCTACATAACCCATACCAGAACGCAAACCACCAATCATTTGAAAAATAATGTCACTAGCAGCACCTTTATACGCTACACGTCCTTCAATTCCCTCAGGAACACGCTTATTCGCTTCATTTTTTGATTGGAAATAACGATCACTCGAACCATTTTCCATTGCAGCTAAACTACCCATTCCACGATACGTTTTAAAACGACGTCCTTGATAAATTTCAAATTCACCTGGAGACTCATCCGTTCCTGCTAATAAACTACCTAACATAACAACATGTCCACCAGCAGCAATTGCTTTAACAATATCTCCTGAATATTTAATTCCACCGTCTGCAATAATCGCTTTTCCATATTCTCTTGCAACTGTGGCTGCATCATAAATTGCAGTTACTTGCGGAACACCTACACCAGCTACTACACGTGTCGTACAAATAGAACCTGGTCCAATCCCAACTTTTACAACATCCACTCCCACTTCAAATAAAGCGCGAGTACCTTCTGCTGTAGCAACATTTCCTGCAATTAATGTTGCATCTGGAAATGTTTCACGAATTTCTTTAATTTTACGAATCACTCCTTCGCTATGTCCGTGTGCTGTATCGATGACAATTGCATCTGCCCCAGCTTCTAACAATGCTTTTGCACGTTCATAAGTATCTGAGGTGATACCAACTGCTGCGGCTACTAATAATCGTCCATGCTGATCCTTTGCTGAATTTGGGAATTCAATAACTTTTTCAATATCTTTAATCGTAATTAATCCTGATAAATTTCCTTTTTCATCTACTAATGGAAGTTTTTCAATCTTATGTCTTTGTAAAATACTTTCTGCTTCTTTTAAAGAAGTTCCCACTGGTGCTGTAATTAATGGTTCCTTTGTCATCACTTCTTCAATTTCAATTGAATAATCTGTAATAAAACGTAAATCACGATTCGTTAAAATACCGACTAATTTTTGATTTTCAAATGATTCCACAATCGGTACACCACTAATACGATATTTTGCCATCAATTCTTCTGCTTCTTGTACAGAATGCTTCGGAGTTAGGAAAAATGGATTTAAAATAACACCACTTTCAGAACGTTTCACTTTATGAACTTCTTCAGCTTGTGCTTCAATCGACATATTTTTATGAATAACTCCTAAACCACCTTGTCGTGCAATCGCAATCGCCATTGTTGAATCTGTAACAGTATCCATACTAGCACTCATTAATGGAATTTTTAACAATAAATTCTTTGCAAGTTGTACTTGTAAATCCACATCATTTGGTAGTACATGACTTTCTGCTGGAATTAATAATACATCATCAAATGTATAACCTTCTTTTTGAAACTTTGTTTCCCACATGGACATATTGGAGACCTCCTAGAATCTGTAATTTTTTAATTGCTACTATACCATAAACTGAATAAAATTCAAGTAGTTTTTCATTAGAATACGGTTAATTTACGAACATTATTTGTTATTTCCGATAAAAATATTCTTGTTTTTTAAAATTTCATTTCTACATATTTTCATTTCAATATCTGTGCTACAATAAATACTATAAATAAAGGGGGATAATGATGAAAAAATTCATTTATATGGTAGCAAGTCTAGCATTTTTAACAGCTTGTCACTCTACCACTACTACAGAAAACAAAGCAGAAACCACTCAAGCGACTGCTACAACTGAACAAACTACTCAAAAAAGTAATGGTCAAGCGGATTTATCATTAGGAATCCAAATGGTTGTTAACAAAAAACATAAACTTCCTGCTGACTATAATCCAGGAGAAAATCCAATTGCTGGAGAAAAAGTGAGGGAGCTTATTCAAAAAATGCAAGAGTTAGGTTTCAGTATTAGTAATCAATATAGTGGATTTCGTTCCTATGAATACCAAACTCAACTTTATCAAAATTATGTGAATAAAGATGGAAAAGAAGCGGCTGATACTTACTCTGCTCGTCCGGGATATAGTGAACATCAAACAGGGCTTGCTTTTGATATTTTAAATGGTACTGGTGGATTATTAGGAGAAAATCCTCAAGATGAGAAAGCCATTGAATGGTTGCATAGTCATGCTCATGAATACGGGTTTATTGTAAGGTTCCAAGAAGGAAAAGAAGCCATTACGGGTTATCAAGCAGAAGCATGGCATTTAAGATATGTTGGAGATATTGCAGAACAAATTTATACTTCAAAACTAACATTAGAAGAATATTTTAGTGTAGAAGGCGGCAATTACGCTGATTGACACTAAAGAACAAGCCGTTAATCAAATGATTAACGGCTTGTTCAAAACATTAATAAATCTGACAATCTGTTATGATTGAATGTTGTTTTGCTTTTAATGATTCCAAACGTTCTTGGTATAAACTTGGAAATGTTGTCATTCTTGCACGAAGAGGTCTTATTTTTAATGCAGAAACTAAATAGTCTACAAATAACAAACAATTATTTCGCCACATCGTATACAATTTAAATTGCGTTTTTCTAAATTTATAAAAAGTTACTGGCATGCACTGCACCATAAAATACGCATACATCTCTTCTAACTTCTCACTAACCGGATTAAATGAACAAATATCATCTGGTGGAGACCAAGTAAAAGATTCCTTCAATACTTTTTCCAAACGATTTTTAATTAATTGAATTTGTTCATCAGTAACTTCTAAACTATAAATATAAAGCGTTTTTTGGTAATGTCTCTTACAAAATTTGAAATAATCTTCTCTTGGTGCTTTTAATAATACACCTTCTCCTCTGGCTCCATTTAAAATACAAGCTAATTCATCATAATTTCCATAAGAATATACATAGCCTTCAATACAAATATCTACATGTCCTAAAACTCCCATGCCAATTTCCATTGCATGGACAATAATTTCTAACTTTGATTTTGCTTCTGGAATTGGTCTAGCTAGACTTGTATCTACTTGAGATAAGTCCATTAATGGTAATAAACGAATTCCTTTTTCTACAATTCTTTCTCCCAATTTTACCATATTGAAAGAGATACACCTCGATTCATTTAAGATATCGTTGTTATTATAACATAATAAACGCTATTTCGTTACAAAAATCAAAAAACTCCGACAAAATTGTCGGAGAAAAAAAAGGATAGAGTTTATTTACTTTTGGGAGGTAAATATATTCTTTTGGAATAGTTAAAGCATACACTTGATTTGTGAAGATTTTATGACGAATCTATGCTATTTTCATATTTTTACCAACCTTGTGCAGCGTGTAATCCTGCAACATATCCAGTTACAAAGGCTGAAGTAATATTATACCCTCCAGTATATCCATGAATATCTAATAATTCTCCACAGAAATATACTCCTTGAGTAATTTTAGATTCTAAGGTCTTTGGATCCACTTCTTTTAATTGAATTCCTCCACCCGTTACAAAACCTTTCTCAATTGGTAGACTCCCATTAACTGTAAATCTAAAATCTTGAATAGAGTTTAATAATTGTTGCACTTCTTGATCAGTCATTTTACCAATCACTTTTTGAGAAGACAATCCAATTTGTTGAAGTAAAAATTCTGCATATCGTTCAGGCATCCATTCTTTTAGTAATGTTTTCACTGTCTTTTGTAGATTATTTTCTTTCCATTCTTGCCATTGTTCTGATAACTCCTGTTTTGTTAAATCAGGTTGTATATTTAATGACATTGTAACTTCTTTGACATTATCTTTTTGTTGTACCTGATGAACAAAGCTTGAGCAACGTAATACTGCTGGTCCACTGATGCCAAAATGCGTAAAAATCATATCCATTTGATGTGTTACAACTGCTTTTCCTTTTTGATTCAATACACTTAAAGCAACATTTCTTAAAGAAAGAGCTCGTAATACGCCTTCTTTAATGAAAGCTTCCTGACTTGTTAGGGGGACTTCTGTAGCAAATAATGGTGTAATGGTATGTCCTATATTTCGGGCGATTCCATATCCGTCTCCAGTTGAACCTGTTTTTGGATAGGATTTTCCACCTAGCGCTAAAATAACGGCATCTCCTTCTATTCTTTCGCCAGTATCTAATTCGACTGCTGAAAACAGTTCTTCTTCTAGTCGAATCGCTTTAACTTTTACATTTGTTCTTACTTGAATGCCTAATCGTTTAATTTCTTCGATAAATGTATTTAAAATAGTTTTAGCGGAATCAGATACTGGAAACATTCTTCCGTGGTCTTCTTCTTTTAATTTAACTCCTCGATTTTGGAAAAATTCGATAATATCTTGGTTATCAAATTGGGAAAAGGCACTATGTAAGAATCGTCCGTTTCCAGGAATGTGTTTAATGATTTCGTCTCTTGATCGGATGTTTGTTACGTTGCAACGTGTTCCGCCTGTTAATAATAATTTTCGTCCTAAGCTTGGATTTTTTTCTAGTAGAATTACTTCTACACCTGCTAACGCTGCACTGACGCTTGCCATTAGTCCGCTCGTACCTCCACCTACTACAATGACTTTCATAATTTCTCCTTTGTATGTTTATTCGTAATTTTACTATAAGGGAAATGATACTTGACCGTCAAACTATAAGGTGAATAAAGAGAAAATACTTTTGGTTATAGTAACAAAGGACGGTAGCAGCCTTGCTACTTCAAGTCTCATACCTAAAATTCGAGCCTCGATCTCGAATTTCCCTTCCACTAGTAACCATTCCATGGTTACTAGTGGGCTTGTTACTATAAAAGTATTTTCTCTTTATTCATTACGTCCTCTCATATATATGCTCCTAACCAAAAAAGACTTGCCGTTGTAGCATTCACATTATTCTATCCGCTACTACTATAGCTAAAGTCTTATTCATTACGCCCATTAATTTATATGATCCACAACCTGAAAAAAACTTGCCATAGTAGTATTAGTCCAATAAGTCAAATATTGGCTTATTGGACAGGAAAATTTGAGACCTAGGCTCAAATTTTAGGCATGAGACCGCAGGGCTGCTGCCGTCCTCTACTACTATAGCTAAAGTTTTATTCATAAAAATTTTTTATTTTACAAAATCCATCAAAAATCCATAACCTTTTTCTTCCATATCTGCTAACGGAATGAAACGAATAGATGAACTATTAATGCAGAAACGTAATCCTCCTTTGTCTTGAGGTCCATCATCGAATACATGCCCTAAATGAGAATCCGCAATCCGACTACGAACTTCAATTCGTTTCATATTAAAACTTGTATCTTCCTTGTAATTCACGACTTCTGAAGAAATAGGCTTTGTAAAACTAGGCCAACCACAACCAGAATCAAACTTATCTTTGGAAGAGAAAAGTGGTTCTCCAGTTGCAACATCCACATAAATACCTGCTTCATGATTGTCCCAATACTCATTAGAAAAAGCTTTTTCTGTTCGATTTTCTCTAGTAACCGCATATTGTTCTTTTGTTAGTGTCTTTTTCAACGTTTCGTCATCTGGTAATGGGAATAAACTTGGATCAATTACTGGATCATTTGCTTTATTCACATCAATATGACAATAGCCATTTGGATGTTTCTTTAAATAATCTTGATGGTAATCTTCTGCAACAACAAAGTTTCTAAGATTTTCTCTTTCAATTGCAACTTTCTTTCCTAATTGTTCTTCTTTTTCTGCTATTACTTGTTCAATAATTTCTTTATCGTCATCATTTTGGTAATAAATTCCTGTTCGATATTGACGACCTACATCATTTCCTTGTTTATTTACTGATAGAGGATCAATTACTCTAAAGTAATATAATAAAATTTCTCGAAGCGATACAACTTTTGCATCATACGTAATTTTTACTGTTTCTGCATGGTCTGTATCATGAATTAATTGATAGTTTGTTGTTTCTACTTTTCCATTTGCATACCCACTAACTGCATCTTCTACTCCATTAATTCTTGAGAAATATTCTTCTAATCCCCAAAAACAGCCGCCTGCTAGATAGATTTCCTTCAACTCTTTTTCTCCCTTATTTTCTGATTTATTAACCTTTTGCTGGTTAATAATAGAACTAACCTTTTTCTCAATTGGATTTCCGTTTCCTAGATTAGTTAACGGAGAAGAATAAACAAAATAATAAGAAGCAATCAGCAATACAATTAACGTTACGACTCCAATCAATATTTTTTTATCCATTATACCCACTCCCTAGATTTTACTGAGATATTTTGAATCTATTAATTATTCATGTATTCTACTAAATATTAAGTATAAAATACTTTTAGGTATAGTAACAAAGGACGGTAGCAGCCTTGCTGTTGCAAGTCTCATACCTAAAATTCGAGCCATAGTCTCGAATTTTCCTTGCCGTTGTAGTATTAACATGAGACAGCACTACTGGCTGCTTGCGTCCTCCTACTACAACAGCTAAAGTCTTATTCAAAAAAATATTTACATCTTATCAAGTTGTTTCTGAATATCCTCATTTGATAGATGCCCTGGATGTGCTTGTACTAATTCCCCATTTTGATTAATGAAAACAGATGTTGGATATCCAATGACTCCTACTTGTTTAAAGAAATCTGGAGTTTCTGCCATCAATACAGGTAAATTTTTATACTCTAATCCTGAAAACCATTCTTTAAAATCTTGAGCTTTTTTCTCACGATTTACACCAGGTGCTACCACACTTAAAATGACCGAATCCTCTGCATGATCAGCTGCTAGCGCATCCACTTCAGGTAATCCTGCTAAACAAGTTGGACACCAAGATGCCCAAACTTTAATATACACTTTTTTTCCTTTATAATCCGATAAATGAACCGTTTTTCCATCAAAAGTTTTAAATGAAGCTTCTAACACTTTTTTAGTAGCACTTTTATCTTTTGAAACTGTTTCAGTAGAAGGCTTCGCTGTATTTGCTTGCTGATTGGCCATTGGCTGACAAGCGCCTAATAATAAACTAGCTCCAATACACACATATTTCCATTTCATTTTTCATTCTCCTATCCTTATAAAAATAATACTTGCAATTGTTGAATAATAATCCAAACACCCATTGCAATAATAATGATTCCACCAATTTTCTTTAATAAAAATAATTGTTTCTTCGCAAGATTAAAAGCTTTCATCGCAGCTGTTGAAGCAATTGATAACACTAAAAATGGAATGGATAACCCTAAAATATACATTCCTAATAGAAACATACCATAAAAAACACTTGCTTGCTGAGTTGCAACAATTGTTAAAACCGAACTTAATACAGGACCTACACAAGGAGTCCATCCAAAACTAAAACTCAATCCTAACAAATAACTACTCCATAATGACTGCTCATTTTTTGTTTCAAACTGCACTGTTTTTTGTTTTTGTAAACTTGTTAATTGAAATACTTCCATTTGATGTAAGCCTAATAAAACAATAATAATTCCTAATACTAAATGAAAATAAGAATTATACAATAATTGACCTAAAAAACTAGCTGCAAATCCTAACACAAAGAATATTGTTGAAATTCCTGCCACAAATAGAAAAGTTCGAATAACCGGTAATAATGCAATTTCAAACTTTCCGATTTTAATAATTCGATTTCCTCTATCACTCATTAGTACTCCAAAATAAACTGGAAACAGTGGTAACACACATGGCGAGAAAAATGACAATAATCCCGCAACAAAAATGCTTCCCCATAATAAAATATCCATATATACACCCCTTCTTAATAATAGATAACTTCATTATAATCATTTATCCCCAAATAAAACACAAATATGCTTACACAAAAAAATGAAGTAGAATCTCTACTTCATCTTTCAATCTATCTTAAGCTTGATAAACTTTTTTTCCATTAACATAAGTTGCTACAACAGTTGTTTTTAAGATTTCTTCAGGACTTGCTTCTAAGAAATTTTTCGATAAAATAACAAAGTCGGCAAAATTTCCTACTTCTAATGTTCCAATATCTAATCGACTAAGTGATTTTGCAGCTCCATTTGTATGAGCAAATAGAGCTTCTTGGGCACTGATTCTTTGTTCAGGCATCAATGCTGGTTCTGGAAGTCCTTCTACTGTTTGACGAGCCACAGCAAAATACAACGTTTCAAATGGAGTTACATTTAGTACTACCGGAGTATCTGTTCCAAATGCTAGAGTCGCTCCTTGAGTAATAAAGGAGTGGAATGGAAACATTTGTTTTGCACGAATTTCTCCAACTTCTTCATCTAATGTTTCATATCCAACTAATAAATGGCTTGGTTGAACTGAAACAATAAGAGATTTTTGAGCTGTCAGCGGCAAGTCCTTTGGATCCATTACTTCTAAATGCTCAATCGTATTAAATTTATATGGCTTATCAAAAGGATATTTTTCTTGCGCTTGTTTAAAATTCAATAATGTTAATTCAACTGCTCTATCTCCAACAGTATGAATACGCATTGGCCAACCTTCTTGATTGGCTAATAAAGTCAATCGTTCCATTTTTTCTTCCGTTAAAAGTGGCCCTCCCACATCTCCTTCAAAAAATGGCATTGGGTAGGGTTCTTTTAAATAAGCTGTATGCGAACTTGTCACTCCATCATAAAACTGTTTCACGCCACCCATTTGCAACATTGGAGATTGGTAAGTTTGATAGAGACGACGGTTTTCTTCAACTTCTTCTCGCATCGCTGGGAAAAAGCTTACTCGAACCGTTGCGTCATCTTCTACACTAGAATACAATTTTGGATAAACAATATCATCAGGGCTTTCTCCTGTTAACGCAACATCACCAACTGCTGTGATTCCCATCGCATTCAAATGTTTCATATAGTCTAATAACGCTACTTTAGACTCAGCTTCATAAATTGCTAGTACTTTAGATAAATAATAAATCGCAATAGCTTCTAAAAATACTCCTGTTAATTCACCATCTTTTTTAACAGCTTCTCCACCAATTTCAGAAGGAATATTTTCACTCGTTAACCCTAATTCTTCTAATGCTTTAGTATTCAGCCAAATCGTGTGTGCATCTCCAGCAATCAAGCAAATTGGAACTTCATTGGAAGCTTTATCTAAATCTTCCTTTGTTGGTAAAACTTGTTGTCCAAAATCACTTGCATACCAACCAATTCCAATTTTCCATCCGTTATAGACAGGAATTTCTTTTGCTTGAGTAACAACTTCTTCAATCAAAGGAGCTCCGACTGCTTTCATCTTTCCTAAATGAATCAAACTGGATAAATATAAATGCACATGCGCATCAATAAATCCAGGAGTAACCATTTGATCCCCGGTATCAATGATTTCTCCGTCTACTTCTTCATGATAAGGAAGAATAGCTGCAATCTTCCCATCTTTTATTTCTAATATTCCTTCAATCGTTTCTTTTGAATCTCCGATAAAGAGATGTTTACTTTTAACAAAATAATGCATATTATAACTCCATTTTAAAATTTAAAAAGGCATCATTGTAGTTAGAAATCCATTCTGTTCCAAGATATTCATAATGCTCTAAACTCTCAATAACTTCTTGTGATGGATAAAAGGTTTCATCTGAAACTACTTCTTCATCTAATAATGCTTTTGCTGCTTCATTTGGTGTAGCATATCCTACAAAAGCTGCATTTCTAGCAGCATTTTCAGGACGAAGCATAAAGTTAATAAATGCATATGCTCCTTCAATATTTTCTGCATTATACGATAATGCAAAGTTATCCGTCCAAACAGCACTTCCATCTTGTGGTAAAATATATTGCACCGCTGGATTCGCTTCTGCTACAGCAGCTGCATCTCCTGAATAACCAATACCAATCGGTGCTTCTTCTAATTTCATCATTGTTTTAATTTCTTCATTTAACACAGCACGTACATTTGGATTTAATGCTTTAATTTTTAGTTCTGCTTCTTTTAATTGCGCTGCATCTTTTGAATTGAGTGAATATCCTAATGACTGCAATGCTAATCCCATTGTTTCACGATTTCCATCTAGTAATAAAATTTTATTACGGAATTCACTCTTCCATAAATCATTCCAAATTGTAATACTTTCTGGATCGATATATTTTGTATTCACCATAATCCCAACAGTCCCCCAGAAATAAGGAACTGTATATTGATTTCCAGGATCCACTGGGCTATTTAATAAAAATGATGAAATATTTTCTAATCCTTGAATTTTAGAATGATCCAATGGCTGTAATAAGTTTTGATTTACTAATTTTGTAATACTCGATTCACTTGGAAATACGATATCATAACGAGTACCACCTTGTTTTAATTTTGCTTCCATTGCATCATTTGAATCGAAAGTTTCATAGACCACTTGAATATTTGTTTCTGCTTCAAATTCTTTAATCAATTCTGGATCAATATAATTTCCCCAGTTAAATAAATAGAGTTGCTGTTTTTCACTTGAAGCTGTCTCATCAGCTGAAATTTCTTTTACTTGAATATATTTTTTTACTCCTAATAGTAATAGGATTACTACAATAATTGATAGGATTAAAGATACTAACTTTTTCATGAAAAACCTCATTTCTTATTCTTTTACAATAACTTGATAGTAATAAAATATCGCTTTCACGTCAACTAGTACGGTCTAAAAATATAAAAATATCCGTTTAAGCAGAATTCTTACTTAAACAGATGTTCACTGTTGAATATTTTAGTTAAAAAATTGTCACATTTAACGAATCTATCCCTTAAAATCTCCTTGTTTTGTTTCAATAATTTTCATAGCTGAGCGAATAATATGAAATTCATCAATTAACTTTCCAATTAATTCATAGTTCCATTGAGTTAATCTACCAGATAAGATTTTATGAGAATATTGATGAAAAGACTCTAGATGTTCTTCAATACTCATTAACATCTCCTTTGCATCTTTATGACAATATTTCTGAGTAAGATTTGCAAGTTCTTCAGAAAATAACGCAATATTATTTTCATGAATCGTTACTTTCTTACCTTCATCTACAATATCATTCGCTTCATAACAAGTTAAAAACTTTTGTTCAATGATATTACAAATAAACACGACATCTAATTGTAAAATATATTTTTTCTCTTCTGGACGCTGTTCTTCATTTTTATTATACTCTACTAAACTTCCAATTTGTCTACTCATCCATTTTGGAAGTTATTCATTGCTTACTTCAAAACGCTCCTTTGCTCTTTGAGCAAAATGATCTGTCCATGTATAATTTGGTCCAAATGAAAGACCCATAACATTACTCCTTTACATCCATAAATTTCATGTCACGAGAACTTTATTCCCTTACATTATTTCTCCTAATCCTTATTTCATCCCCTATAAATTTCTATTCAACAAATTTTCCTCCTCTCATCTCCCGTCAATACTACTGATTAGAATAAATTCTCATTTGAATTTTAGTAAGACTCTTTCTGTTTTTCAATAGAGAATATAAAATAAAACAAAAACTCTCACTTGCCAGGTAAACAAGTGAGAGATAGGATGGCTACATTTCGTCTGGAGATTCTACTCCTAAAATTGCAAGACCTTGTTTTAAGATAACAGCTGTTGCTTCCACTAATGCTAAACGAGCATTTAGACCTTCATCTTCTTGTAAGATACGGCTGTTTGCATAATATTTATTGAAGGCTTGCGCTAGAGAAATTACATATTTAGAAATCACAGAAGGTTCAAATTTGCTTTCTGCATATTTCACAATATTTGGATAATTTTCAATTTGTTTTAATACTTCCCATGCATAATCATCTTCTAATTCTAATGCTTGAGATAAATCAACTGAAACTCCTGCTTTTCTTAAAATACTCATTGCACGAGCACGAGTATATTGAACATAAGGTCCAGTTTCTCCTTCAAATTGAACAACTTCTTCTAAGTTGAAATCGAAACTATTTGTACGATCATTTTTCAAATCGTGGAAGATTACTGCACCTACCCCAACTTGTTTTGCAACTTGTTCTTTGTTAGGTAAGTTTGGATTTTTAGCTTCAATTTGTTTTAAAGCTAATTCTACAGCTTCGCTTAATACTTCTTCTAATAAGACAATTTTACCTTTACGTGTTGATAATTTTTTTCCACCTAAAGTAATTAAACCAAATCCGATATGAATCATATTTTCTTGCCATTCACGACCCATTTCATTTAACACAGCTTTTAATTGTTTGAAGTGGTGCGCTTGTTCATTCCCTACAACATAAATGTTTTTAGCGAAATCATAAGTTTCTTTACGATAATGTGCTGCTGCTAAGTCACGAGTCATATATAATGTAGCACCGTCTGATTTTTTGATTAATGCAGGTGGTAAGTCATATTTATCTAAGTGAACAACAGTTGCTCCACGGTCAATTGTAGTAATTCCATTTTTTTCTAAATATTCTACAATTGGATCCATTTTATCATTATAGAAAGCTTCACCATTATAAGAATCAAATGTAATTCCTAACACATCATAAATACGGTTGAATTCTTTTAATGATTCAGATTTGAACCAATTCCATAGTTCTTCGGCTTCAGCATCGCCATCTTCTAATTTTTTAAACCATGCACGTCCTTCATCTTCTAAAGTACTATCGTTTTCTGCTTCATCATGAAATTTAACGTATAAACGCAATAATTCTGCAATTGGTTCATTTTCAACGGCTTCTTTTGTTCCCCATTTTTTGTAAGCAACAATTAATTTACCAAATTGTGTCCCCCAGTCTCCTAAGTGGTTAACTTTAATTGGGTTATAACCAACTTTTTTCTCTAAGTTAACGATAGCATTACCGATTACTGTTGAACGTAAGTGCCCCATTGACATTGGTTTTGCAATATTTGGACTAGACATATCAACGATAACATTACGTCCTTGTCCAAAATCAAAGTTACCATATTCTTCTCTTTGTTCTAAAACAGTGTGTAATGTTTCATCTGCAAATTTTCCTTTTGAAAGGAAGAAGTTTGCATAAGGTCCCATTGCTACTGCTTGGCTAATATGTTCATCAGAAACTGCTTCAACAATTTCTTGTGCAATTGCTTGTGGTGCTTTACGTAATACTTTTGCAAGTGAAAATGCTGGGAAAGCTAAATCTCCTTGTTCTGCATATTTTGGAACTTCAATCATTTTATAAATTTCTTCAAATGATAAATGTTCGCTAATTGTTTTATGAATTTGTTCTGCGACTATTTTTTTGTAATCCATATTGACACTCCTTCTTTTGTATAAATAAAAAAGCCCCTAATCAAGCAACCTTGACTAGAGACGAGATAACCCGTGGTACCACTCTTATTGTTTAAAATTTTAAACCACTTTAAACTTTTTTAACGGTAAGCGACCGGATTACTCTACTACCTTCGAATAATCATTTCCAAAGTGCGGTTCATTTACTTCACCATGACTGGCTTCCACCACCCCAGCTCGCTAAAACAGATATCCGTAAACTACTCTCTTCTTCATAAATGTTTCTTATTTATAGGACGATTATAACAAGCGACAGAATATTTGTCTAGTAATTTTACAAGAAACCTTATAATACATATAATAGAAAAGACTTTGCATAGTAGCACTACCCATGAGACCGCAGGTCTGCTGGCATCCTTCTGCTACTATCATGCAAAGTAAAACTCATAAACGTACTCTCATAAATATCAATCCAAAAGAAAAGACTTTGTATAGTAGCATTAGTAATATAATCTGCAAAGTCAGA
>NZ_CAUPZT010000028.1:0-21157 GCF_963515615.1 uncultured Granulicatella sp.
TCTCTTCTAGCAAATTATATAGAAAAATGATAAGATAAACCTAATGAATTTCGTAAAGGAGCGATAATATGACAATTGATTGGAAAAAAGAAGTTGAAAGTCGTAAAGAAGACTTATTAAAAGATTTATTTGATTTATTACGTATTGATAGTGTACGTGATGATTCAAAAGCAAGTGAGGATGCACCAGTAGGGCCTGGTCCTAAAAAAGCTTTAGAAGCCTTTTTAGCTATTGGGGAACGTGATGGATTTACAACAAAAATGGTTGGAAATTTAGCAGGTCATATTGAATTTGCTCCAAATCCTGACTATAAAGAAACATTAGGAGTATTAGGACATGTGGACGTTGTTCCTGTTGGAACAGGTTGGGAAACAGATCCTTTTGAACCACAAATTATTAATGACCGTATTTATGCACGTGGTTCAAGTGATGATAAAGGTCCAAGTATGGCAGCTTATTATGCGTTAAAAATGATTAAAGAATTAGGATTACCAGTATCAAAACGTGTTCGTTTCATTATTGGTACAGATGAAGAATCTGGTTGGAAATGTATGGATCGTTACTTCCAAACAGAAGAAATGCCTGATTTTGGATTCTCACCAGATGCTGAATTCCCAATTATTAACGGAGAAAAAGGAATTTTATCTCTACATTTTGAACTAGCAGCAGGAGAAAGCAATGGAGAATTCCAATTGAAAAACTTCAATGCTGGATTAAGAGAAAACATGGTACCTCAAGATGCTCATGCAGAAGTAGTCGTTCCAAATTCTTCAGAATTTGTAGCAGCATTTGATGCTTATATTGCTGAAAATCCAGTAGAAGGAACAGCTTCAGTGAATGAAGGTGTAGTTGTATTAGATGTAGTTGGTAAATCAGCTCATGGTTCAACACCTTATGCAGGAATTAATGCAGCAACTTATTTAGCAACATTCTTAAATCAATATGAGTTTGCAGGACAAGCGAAAAACTTCTTGTCATTTGCAGCAGACGTTCTTCACTTAGATACAGATGGTGCAAAATTAAATGTACCATTTGAAGATTCAGTAATGGGACCATTAACTGCAAATGCAGGAATTTTAACATTTGCTCCTGAAGTAGGAGGAAAATTAGTAGTTAACTTCCGTTACCCACGTGGAATTGATGCAAAAACAGTTGAAACAAAAGCAAATGCTGTGTCATCTAATTATGGATTGACTGTTTCTGCAGGTAAATCTCAAGTGCCTCACTATGTTTCACCAGAAGATCCATTGGTAGCAACATTATTAGAGGTGTATGCAAAACAAACAGGACTTCCAGCACATGAACAATCCATCGGTGGAGGAACTTATGGTCGTATTTTTGAACGTGGAGTAGCGTATGGAGCTTTATTCCCAGATTCAATTGACACAATGCACCAAGCAAATGAATTCTTTGCATTAGATGATTTATTCCGTTCAACAGCGATTTATGCAGAAGCAATTTATGAATTAATCAAATAAGAAATCAAAGAAACTTTCTAAAGGACTAAATATTCGCTATAAATTACGGATTTTGGTCCTTTTTTTTCGAAAAAAATTTTTGCTATACAGTATATAAACGTGATATACTAGTCCTGTATGTAAATTAATATGTAGATAAATAAATTTGGAGGAAGAGATATGGGATTTTTATATTTCTTACTTATAATCGTGGTGTTAGGGGCCATTGGTTATGGAGTAGCACATTACTTAAGTCAAAAGCAAAGTAAAGTTATCGAAGAATTAGGAGTAAAAAAACAAAAATTAATGACTGTACCAATTGCAGACATTTTATTTACGTTAAAAAATCTGAATTTAACAGGACAAACAAAACGCACGTATGAAACTTGGCAAGCAACTTGGCAAACTATTACTCGTTTCCGTTTTCCAGAAATCGAAGCTGCATTAGTAAGTGCTGAACAATATACACAAGGTTTAAATTTTATTAAAGGTTCTCAAATTTCAAATCAAGCTAGTCAATTAATTGAGGAAACAAAAGCAGAAGTCGATAAAATTTACACTGCATTACAAAAATTATTAGATAGCGAAAAGAAAAACCGTGAAGAATTAGAAGTGTTACAAGAACGTTATGCAAGTATGCGTAAAGATTTATTGGCTCATAGTTTTTCATTTGGTGAAGCGTTAGAGTCATTAGAAAAACGTTTATCTTATTTAGAATTAGATTTTACAAAATTCAATACTTTAACCAATGAAGGTGACCACTTAGAAGCTAAAGAAGTTCTAGGACGAATCGAAGCAGAAATGCAAGATTTTGAACAAATTGTGGAAGAAGTGCCTAAATATTTAAAAGAAATCGAAGAAGAATATGAAGACCAAGTAGCTGACTTAAAAGAAGGCTATCAAAAAATGGTGGAAGAGCATTATCAATTCCCTAAAATTTCTATTCCAAGTGAAATTCAAAAAATTGAAGAAATTATTGCGGTTGCAAGAGAACATATTAAAGCAACTGAATTAGAAGAAGCTCGTCAACAATTAGATAAAGTAGCACGTGAAATTGATCAATTATATTTAGTAATGGAAACTGAATATGAAGCAAAAGCATTTGTGAAGAGAAATCGTACTCAAGTAGAAAGAAAATTAAATCAAGTTTTACAAAGCAATCGTTATGTGAATATTGAAGTAGATCGTGTATCTCAAAACTTTGTACTAGCGAATAATGAATTTAATCGTGTTCAAGATTTTGCAAAACAATTGGAAAAAGAACAAGAGGCTGTTGCTTACTACAGTAAAGCATTACAAAATCAACAAGTTCCTTATTCAATTGTGAAAGAACATTATGAAATTGTATTAAATACTTTAAAAGAAATTGATGAAAATCAATTAGCATTAGTGAATACATTGACAGATTTAAGTCAACAAGAGAAAAGTATTCGTGATGGTTTAGATGTTTTTGAATTAGACTTACGTAATATGAAACGTACGATTGAAAAATATCATTTACCAGGCTTACCAAAAGAATATTTAGAATTATTCTTTGCAACAAGTTCTCGTATCGAACAATTATCTCAATTAATGAATCGTGTAAAATTAGATATGACTGAAATTACAGGATTAAATCAAACTATTGAAGATGATGTTGAAAAATTAGACATTATGACAGAAGAAATAGTGGATAATGCTCAATTAACAGAGTACATGATTCAACAAGCCAATCGTTATCGTTTAGAACATCCTGAAATCGATACAGCAATTCAACAAGCTTTAGAACAATTTAATCATTTCTATCGTTATGCTGAATCATTAGCGATTATCGAAAAAGCATTAAACCAAGTTGATCCTGGTTCTGCGCAACGTGTACGTGATAGTTATCAATCAGAAAAAAATAACAGTTTATTCTTCTAAAGTAAAAAAAGAAGCCGTGAGGCTTCTTTTTCGTTTTAAAATCCCATTTTACGTGTTTTTTTGGTGAAAAAATGGTACACTTAACATAATATGGTAACGAATGAAAGGATGAAAGTGGTGTCTCAAAAGAAACAGCGTTATCGTGCAAATATTGCTGGCAAGACGTATACCATTTTAGGTACTAAATCTCATCAGCATATGCATAGCGTCATTAAATTATTAAATGAACAGTGGAATGAACTTGGTGAAGTTGCAAAAGAATGTTCTAATGAAGAAAAAGCTATTTTACTAGCGATTAATGCAGTAAGTGTACAATTAGAAAAACAAGAACAATTAATGATGTTAGAAGAAGAAAATCAACAATTGAAGAAAAATGTTTCTCATCCTAGAGGAAGTAAACGTCAAAGTATTGCTCTAGAACGTAAGGAACAATTTGAAAAACAATTTGCGGAACAAGAAGATTTATGGAGAAAGTAGGTGCTCGATGGTAACAATTGGCATTTTATTATTTTTATTATTAGGAATTTATACAGGTGCTAGAAGAGGATTAGCTTTACAAATCCTTCATTTTATTGGCTATATTATTTCTACTTTTATTGCTATATTTGGTTATCGAGCATTTTCTAAAATGATTGAAATGTATGTCCCTTTTCCATCATACATTCCTGGAACGCATTTAGCGATTTTTTCTGAAGGTCAAGCATTAGGAATGGATCAATCGTTTTATTACTTATTCTCATTTATTGTTATTATGGTTGTGAACTGGGCAATTGTTCGTTTGATTACTACTGTAATTAAAGAAATGATAAAATTACCAATTATTAAGCAATTTAATACATTAGGAGGAGCGATTTTAGGATTTGTTTTCCACTATGTAGCGATTTTCTTTGTACTATATTTAGTAGCGATGATTCCTACGGATTCAGTACAAAAGATTTTTGAAGGACATACTCTAGCAAATTGGATTGTGACACATACTCCATTATTCTCAGGAATTGTTAAAATGTGGTTGTTTTCATAATCTATGATTAGAAATCCATTCAGTTAAGAATAATATAATCTATAAGAGTGGAAAATATTTTATTTTTCACTTTTTTTCTGTCTAAAGGAGGAAAAAGCATGAATCAAAAAATTGAAGAGATTTTAGAATTTCATAAAATTCGACATGCTGTAAGAGAATTTGCAAATACTCAAAAAGCAAAAACAATGATTCTTCAATTACCAATTGAAACGAATGCTCAAAAAATTCGAAATAAAATTGAAGAAACAAGAGATGCAGTGACGCTTTTACGATTAAAACAAGGAATTCCCATTCCTAAATTAGCTGATATTAGTGTATCAATTAAACGATTAGAAGTTGAAGCAGGATTAAATGGAAGAGAATTAAGCGAAATATTAAAAGTATTACAAACAACGAATCAAGTGGCTACTTTCTTTGAAAAAGTGGAAGAAGAAGAAATTACATTAGATCGATTGCCACAATTAGTAGAAAAATTAGAATATTTACCAGAAATTTCAAAACAATTACAGTTATCGATCCGTGAAGATGGATATGTATTAGATGATGCCTCAGTTGCGTTAAAAGGAATTCGTCAAGGAATTTCCAGAACTGAACAAGAAATTAAAGGTCAATTGGATACGTATGTTACTGGTAAATATGCAAAATATTTAACGGACTCTTTAATTACCATTCGTAATGATCGTTATGTTGTTCCTGTTAAAGCAGAATACAAATCAACCTTTGGTGGAATTGTGCATGACCAAAGTGCAACAGGGCAAACATTATTTATGGAACCACAAGCGATTGTAAACTTGAATAATAAATTACGAGATTATCAATTACAAGAAAAGAAAGAAGTCGAGCGCATTTTACTGGAATTATCTGAAAAATTAATGCCTCATACACCTTCACTAACACAAAATCACTATGTATTATCTCGTTTAGATATCGCAAATGCAAAAGCACTCTATGCTAAACAAATAAAAGCAAATGAGCCGATTATTGATGAAGAAAATCATGTTGCGATTTGGCAAGCTAGACATCCACTTATTTCGCCAAAATCAGTAGTTGCTAATGATATTATTTTAGGGCAAGAATATCAGTCAATTGTCATTACTGGTCCAAATACGGGTGGTAAAACCATTCTTTTAAAAACGATTGGGATTATCCAATTAATGGCACAAATGGGATTATATATTCCAGCACTACCGGACAGTCGTGTAGGAGTTTTTACTCAAATTTTCGCAGATATTGGGGATGAACAATCGATTGAACAAAACTTAAGTACATTCTCATCACATATGTCAAATATCGTTTCAATTTTACATAAAATTGATGAAAAAAGTTTAGTATTAATGGATGAAATTGGTTCAGGAACGGATCCGCAAGAAGGAGCATCACTCGCGATTGCGATTTTAGATTATATTGGGACAAAACAAAGTTATGTCATTGCAACGACTCACTATCCTGAGTTAAAAGTTTATGGATATAATCGAGTAGGAACGATTAATGCAAGTATGGAGTTTGATAGTGATACCCTTCAACCTACGTATCGTTTCCTATTAGGAGTTCCGGGACGAAGTAATGCATTTGATATTTCAGCAAGACTAGGACTTCCAAAAGTTGTCATTGAACAAGCACGACAATTTATTTCTGTTGAAAGTCAAGAATTGAATGAAATGATTTCTGATTTAGAAAGAAAACGTCGCATTGTAGACCAAGAAAAATCAGTGATTCAACAACAATTGAAAGAAAGTTCGCAATTATTAGAAGCATTGAAACTTGAAACAGAAAACTTCAAGGAAAATAAAGCTCGACTCATTGAACAAGCAAAAGAAAAAGCCAATGAATTAGTATCTCAAAGTCAAGAAGATGCAGAAAAAATCTTATCGGATATTCGTGCAATGCAATTGAAGAGTAAGGAAACAGTTGTGAAAGAACATGAATTAATTGAGAAGAAAACAGCTTTAACGGATTTAAAACATGAGCAAGTGTTGAAGAAAAATAAAGTATTGAAACGTGAAAAAGCTAAGAAATCATTGCGCCCAGGACAAAGTGTAGAAGTCACAAGTTTTGGACAAAGAGGAACTTTAGTTGAAAAAATTTCCGAGCAAGAATGGGTCGTTCAAATGGGAATTATTAAGATGAAATTACCGGTTGAAGATTTGATTAGTATTGAAGAAGAACCAAGTAAACCAACTCAAGTGATTGTGAAAAGTCATCGTTCGAGTCATGTTTCAACAGAATTAGATTTACGTGGGAAGCGTTATGAGGAAGCTATTAAGGATTTAGACTTGTTCTTAGATGCAGCTTTATTAGCGGGATATCCTCGTGTGACGATTATTCATGGTCGTGGTACGGGTGCGATTCAACAAGGGGTTCATAAGACTCTGAAGAAACATCGTAGTGTGGCTTCTTATGAATTTGCTCCAATGAATATGGGAGGAAACGGTGCTACTGTAGTATTATTTAAATAGTTTAGAAATAGACTTTTCTCATTGAATGGATGTATATGAATAAACGTAAATAATTAACTTTTCAGATGTAGCAAAAGATAAGACCGGCTTCGCAAAAATCTGAGGCTCGTTGTTTTTGCAATTGTGGAATTTTTCGTGAGCAGAATATTTTGTAAATAGAATAAGGCTTGATATACTATGGTTACAAGTGAGAAGAAAGGGTGATTTTAATGGTACAATCATTAAATGATAGCAATTTTGTAGAAAAAACAAATGAAGGAGTTGTGTTAGTTGACTTTTGGGCACCTTGGTGTGGACCATGTCGTATGCAAGCTCCTGTTATTGATGCTTTAGACGAAGAATTAGGAGATAAAGTGACTTTTGCAAAAGTAGATGTTGATGAAAATCCTAATACTGCTCGTCAATTTGGAGTAATGAGTATTCCAACTTTACTTGTTAAGAAAGATGGAGAAGTCGTAAATAAAGTAATCGGCTACCATTCTAAAGAACAATTAGAAGAATTGTTAGAACAATATTTATAAGATATAGACTTTTCTAAAAAATCCTGTCGGTGAGAAATCATTTGGCAGGATTTTTTTCGTATATAAAATTCCAAAAGAAAAAATTCCTTTTGGTTGCAAGGTCGCCAGCAGCCTCGCAAAGCGAGTCTCATGGCTAAAATTCGAGCCTCGGTCTCGAATTTTCCCTATAAAAATCCATGAATAATGGATTTTTATTTATGCAGCAAAGAAATTTTTTCTTTTGGAATTTTATCAGAGGGGACCGTAATTTCTTAATTGAATGAAATAAAAATAGAGCCATTCCATTTTAGAAATGTTTATGGTAGAGTATATGCGTAGAAAGTTTGAAAGCGGTGGCAATCTCTTAATAAGGTAGGTGATGCTTATGAGCATTGAATTAAAGCTACTAGGAAGGAGGTTGCGATTTGTCAAGCTATGAAGTAATGACATTGATAGGAACCTTTGCCATGGTACTATTGGCATTGTTGTCATTGATTGTCAAAATCATAGAAATAATGACAAAAAAATAACACCGCTCATGACTTTGACTAGCTGAGTGGTGTTAAATCATCATAAAATAGCCACCGTCTTTTTAACGGTCTACAAGAGAGTCGAGTTCGCGCTCGGCTCTTTTTGTATCTTTAGTATAACACAAATTGTGTAATATACAAATTATTCGAGCAATCATCGCTCTGCTTATAAACATCTATAAACGGCAATCTAAAAATGCACAATAGTTTTGTTTACGGATAGAAAAATTTAAGAAGAAAAAATTTTCTTTGTAGCATTAGTAAAAATCTAGTTTTTTTTTGATTTTTACAGGGGAAATTCGAGACCTAGGCTCGAATTTCAGCCATGAGACACCAAAGGTGGCTGCTGGCGACCTTGCAAACAAAGGGAATTTTTTCTTCTTAAATTTTATAAGTAGTGACAAAAAATATTTTCTAACTAGTTGACAAAACGAGATAAAAGGATTATAGTTAGTTACACAAGTAGTTAACTGGTAAAGTATTTGATTTTATAGAAAGGAAGAGAGGAATGAAATTTGATTTTCAAAGTGACTTGCCATTATTTCAACAAGTGGCTTACCAACTAGAATTAGAAATTTTTAGAGGAACTTACCAAGAAGGCGATCAAGTTCCTTCAACAACAGAGATATCCACGAGTTATCAAATTAATCCAGCAACAGTATTAAAGGGGATGAATTTATTGGTTGCACAAGATATTTTAGAAAAACGTAGAGGATTAGGAACTTATGTTAGCGTAGGTGCGATGCATATTATCCAATCAAAACGACAAAAAGAATTTTTGGAATCGACCATTCCAACCATCGTTCAAGAAGCACAAACATTAGGCATTAGTAGTCAAGAACTATTATCAATGATTGAAAAAGAAATGACTCGATAAGGGAGTGAAAGATATGACATTAGAAGTTAGAAATTTATCAAAAAAATATAAAAAAAATCTTGCAGTAAAAGATGTGAGTTTTACATTACAACCAGAAAGTATTTATGGATTACTAGGAAGAAATGGTGCTGGAAAAAGTACTGTGTTAAATATGATTGCTCATCGAATTGAAAAGAATTCAGGAGAAATCTTATTAGAGAATCAGCCTTTATGGACAACTCCAGAAGCAATGAGTGACATTTACTTATCCAGTCCTGAAAATTGGTTCCCAATTGATTGGAAAGTGAAAAAAATTGTTAAAGTTTTCCAAGAAATTTATCCAGAATTTGACATCGACTTTGCTAAAGAATGCATGAAAGTATTCGGTGTAGATGAGAAAAAGAAATTAGTCGAATTATCTACAGGATATAAGAGTATTGTAAAGTTAACATTAGCACTAAGTGTACCTGTATCCTATGTATTTTTAGATGAACCAGTTTTAGGATTAGATGCAAACCACCGTCAATTATTTAATAAAAAATTATTAGAAGCGTATGCTCGTAGACCGAGAACTTTTGTCATTGCGACGCATTTAATTGAAGAAATTACGTACTTATTAGAAGAAGTCATTGTAATTCGTGATGGGGTTACTTTCCAACAATCAAGTGTTGAAGAGATTTTACAACATGCTTATTTAGTAACCGGATCAAAAACAGTTGTGAGTGAGTTTATCTCAAATCAAACTGTTATTCATCAAGAGGAAGTTGGAAATCAATTACAAGCAGTAATTATTTCACAACAAGTTCCTCAAGAAACAGCTGATTATTCTGTACGTCGTTTAACATTACAAGAGTACTTTATTCAACTAACTCGCAAGGAAGGTGAATAAAATGACTCGATTTTATCAATTGTTGAAAATTCAAATTTTAGATTATTTACGTATTTTATTAATTGGTTTAGGTTCTTATTTGGGTGTCATTAATGTTCTAAATTTTATCGATAGATCCGAGGGATTTTCATTTACAATTAATTTACCTGCCATAAGTTTTTTAGCAATTACTTTATTAGGAATAGCTTTTTCAGTTGCTGATTTTAGAATAATGAATCAATTGAGTTTTACAAGAAGAGAACAATATCAATTTCCGATTTATATGGGAGTTATTATGACAACATTATTAACACTCAAAAATATTTTCTTTTATGTATTAGCTAGTAAAGCATCTTCAGTGGGAATTCATTTAATTCAATGGACTGATCTAGAAAATGACTTTGTTTTAGGAACTATTTCTTTATGGGGATGGTTACTAGTGATGTTTTTATTCTCATCAATTATAGGGTTTATTTTAAATAAGTTTAACAATCAAAAAATTGTGTTAATCGTTACTGCAACAAGTTTAGGGGGAATATTTGCACTTTTAGGAATATTTGCTCGTTCAGAAGCAGTGAATAATTTCCTAGATAGAATGATTCAATACAATATCCCACTTAGTTATATAATGATTGCCATTTGTGTTTTACTATTATACTTTGTGATTCGTCATCATGAAAGTAAAGAAGTCGGCGTAGGAATGTAGAGGTGATCGTCATGTCAAATTTACAAAAAAGATTACTAAAGTTATTTTTAGTGGAACGTTTAAAAGTAATAGGATTAACAGTTTTATTCGTTCTCGGTATAGTCATTATTTTTTCACTGATTCCTCGTATGGAAAGTTTTGTGTTTGAGTTTGAGGGTGAGGGAAGTACATTGATGACATTTGCGATGATATTCAGTATATTTTTAAAATGTATCCCTCAATTTCAATTGAGTACGATGGCAGGGTTAACTAGAAAGAAAATTATTATGAATGAATTGTTGTTGAATAGTATCAATGTACTAATCGCTGTGATCATCTTTTTAATGGCTTCAGCTTTACACATGGATTGGACAATCGGGTCGGTTCATATTTATTTTAGCCCTGAGATGATACAGTTTGGTTTAAATTCTATGACTGGAATAATCGCAATTTTTCTTAGCTTGTTTGCAAGTTTTATGGGAGTGACAACTTTCTTCATTGTGATGAATAAATTTACGTCGAAAAAAGCATTTGTGTATTTGCTATTTTTAATGTATCCAATCGTTGGAATTCTTGTCATGATTGTAACATCGCTTCCGAATTTGTTAAATTTCTTATTAGCGAGTTACAATTTCTATATTCAAAATCTATTGATTGGAAATGTCATTCTTTGTGTAGTGATGACTGTTTTATTCCTACTTGCAATTTATAAACATGAAAGTAAGAGTACAGTCTCCGATGTTTAACGGTAAAACATGTTAGTAGTATTTGCTAACATGTTTTATTTATTATGAAGATTTTAAGAAAATAGGCTTTTCATACAAAATCGAACAATCCATGGTATAATGAATCAAGAGAAAAGAAGAAAGAGTGAACAACATGTCAAAAGCAATAGGATTCATTGATTCGGGTGTAGGAGGACTAACAGTCTTAAAAGAAGCTTTAAAACAATTGCCTCATGAATCAATGATTTTTTTAGGAGATTCTGCAAGATGCCCGTATGGAAATCGAACAGTAGGAGAAATTCGAAAATTTACAAAAGAAATGGTTCAGTTTCTTCTTAAAAAAGATGTAAAGATGATTGTGATTGCTTGTAATACAGCAACAGCAGTAGTCTTAGAAGAATTACAAGAAATATTAGATATTCCAGTAGTGGGCGTGATTCAGCCAGGAAGTTTAGCAGCGATTAAACAAACAAAAATACAGAAAATTGCAGTATTAGGAACTCACGCAACGATTCAAAGTGACGTTTATCGTAAAACATTACAAAAGAAAAATCATGAATTGAGGGTGACAAGTTTAGAATGTCCAAAATTTGTTCCTTTAGTAGAAAGTAACCAGACGGATTCACCCATTGCCAAAAAAGTGGTTGCTCAGACATTACAACCTTTAATGGGAAAAGAATTTGATACTTTAATATTAGGATGCACTCATTATCCATTGTTAAAACAAAGAATCCAAGCAGTTGTAGGGCCTCAAGTTACATTAATTGATTCAGGGGCAGAAACTGTGTCGACCGTAAGTGCGTTATTAGACTTTAATCATTTAGCAGAAAATTACGAAACGAATCCTTCTCCAATATTAGAAATCTATACAACTGGTTCACCTATTTTATTTAAAGAAATTGCGGAAAATTGGTTAAATAGAAGTCCATTAACGGTTGAGAAAGTTCGTTTAGAAGCTTATAGGGAGGAACATATGTCTCAAAAAGAATTAGTGATCGCTACAAAAAATGCTGGAAAAGCAAAAGAATTTGCTAGTATTTTCGAACCAAAAGGGTATAGAGTAAAAACATTATTAGATTTTCCAGAATTGGAAGATGTAGATGAAACAGGTCATACATTTGAAGAAAATGCTCGTTTAAAAGCAGAAACAATTGCTGAAAGACTACAAAAAATTGTATTAGCGGATGATTCAGGATTATGTGTGGATGCATTAGAGGGACAACCAGGAGTTTATTCTGCACGATTTGCCGGAAATCAAAAAAGTGATGCTGCCAATAATGCAAAATTATTAGCGGAATTAGGGGAATTGCCGTCTGATAGAAGAAGTGCACATTTCCATTGTTGTTTAGTAATGGCTGCACCAAATCATGAATCTTTAGTCGTTGAAGGTATTTGTGATGGAGAAATCGCAAAATTCCCTTCAGGAGAAGGTGGATTTGGATATGATCCATTATTCTTCGTCCCAGAAATTCAAAAAACATTTGGGCAATTAACACGAGAAGAAAAAAATCAAATCAGTCACCGTGCAAAAGCTGTGAACTTATTAATGGAACAATGGGAAGAATGGCTTGAATCGGTAAATTATTAGTCAGAGGTGAGCGTATGAAAATTATTATTATGAGCGATAATCACGGACAAAAAATGGCACTACAAAAAGTATTTGAACACTATCAATCAGATCCTGAAGTCCAATTTATTCATTGTGGGGATTCAGAATTTCCGTATGAAGATGCTGTTTTCCAAGAGTGTCTTCGAGTAACGGGAAATTGTGATTACGATACAAATTATCCTGAAGTAGCTGTATTAGAAGCAAAAGGAATTCGGTTTTTAGTAACGCATGGTCATATGCAAGCAGTGAATAGTGGTGTCTATCGATTAGCGAAGTTTGCTAAAGAACAAGGAGCTCAAGTAGCTTTTTATGGTCATACGCATAAACTGTATGAGGAAACTTATGAAGGAGTATTATGTGTTAATTCAGGAAGTGTTTCTTATCCAAGAGGACATTTTGCCATGACTCCGACTTATGCTGTATTGACGATTCATTCAGAATTAGAAATTGAATTACAATATTTTGATATGAAACATCATCCATTAGAGGGACTTCATTATAAGTATCATTTAGATACAGAAAGAGGATTTATTCATGATTAATCGAGTAGTACAAGACTTATTACTAGAAGAAAAGGATAAATTATTTATTGCAGCAGATAAAGTAGCAATTTTGGAAGAGGATCATACATTAGATCATGCTATGTTAGTCTTAACTCATGTACGTTATTCACTTATTCCGGTGGTTAATCGTCAAAATAAATTAACAGGATTAATTTCATTAGCGATGATTTTAAATCAAGTGGCAACACTGGAAGAGATTGATTTAAGCCAATTACATGATTTTCAAGTGAAAGAAGCGATGGAAACGAATTTTCCAACGATTACACTGGAAACGGATATTGAAGATGTATTGAATGAACTAGTGGATCATAATTTCTTATGTATTACAAATGAGAATAAAGAATTTGTAGGAATTGTGACAAGAAAAGAAGTGTTAAAACGAGTGAATTATATGGTTCATGAATTAAATCGTAACTATGAATTAGTGGAAAAATAAGAAAATGTTACTCCTTTTTACGGGAGTAACATTTTTATTTATTAGCAATATTTAGTGCCGTATTACTTGTTGGAAGTGAAATACCTGCCTCAATTAAAGCTTCTTGATACAATTTTAAGAATTGATTATAAATCATATGTTGCTTTCCATTTTTCGTAAAAATACTAATTTTGAAAACAAATTGTCCGTTTGGAAGAGTTTGTGGACCAATAATGGTTGGACCTTTTACAATTTCTGGATATTGTCCAGCATTTTTAGTGTTGACTTGATCGACTGTATCATAAACAATTGTTAAATCTACATCATTATAAAGAGGAATTTCAATTAAAGCTCTCATATCTCCTCTAGATTGATTACTAACGACAGAAATACTACGATTTGGAATAAAATGAAGTGTACCATCAAATCCACGTACTTGAGTTGTTCTTACACCAACACTTGCAACAGTTCCTGTTACTGCTCCAATAATAACGGTATCGCCAACATCATATTGACGTTCTAATAAAATAAACAGCCCATTTACGACATCGCTTAGAAATCCTTGAGCACCTAAACCAATGGCAACACCAGCAATTCCAGCTCCTGCTAATAAACTCGTGATAGGAATCCCTAAAATGACTAAAATCCAATAAATTAATACAAAGTAGAGTAAGTAGTCTAAACCATTTTCTAATAAGCGCATTAATGTTTGTTTTCTAGCAATACTTTGCGAGGATAATTGAATAGAGGAAAGAACAGTTTTTTGGAAAACTTTATGCAAAATTTTTTTACTAATCAGAAATAAAATCCAAAGAAACACTAAAGAAATTAATTTTGATAAAATATCAGATAAAATCATTTCCCACGGTATGGAAAGCCAATATCGTTCAAAAAAGCTTTGAATGGTTGAACTAATATTCATGATGCAACCTCCTTTTGATTACAAGAAATAGTGTAACACAGTAGAAGAATTTTACCAATACTTTATCATTTTTTAGTGGCGTTTTGTTTAAGTTAGTGGTATTATGATTGATAATATCGGAAATTGAGGAGGGATGTTCAAAATGTCTGGAATAGAAGTTGCAGCTTTAATTGCAGCCTGTTCATTTTTAGGGTTAGTGGTCTTTTTAGTGTTAAGATTGAATCCGATTTTAAGTAAATTTGATCAAACATTAAACTATGTGAACAACTCTATTGAGATTATTACAAGGGATGTCGATAATTTGTCTATTGAAGTAGAGGGATTATTGAATAAAACAAATGCTTTGGTAGATGATATTAATGGAAAAGTAAAACGAACGGATCCATTATTTACAGCTATTGGAGATTTAGGATTAACAGTTTCTGATGTAAATCATTCAACTCGTTCCCTTGCGACTAAAGTATCAAGTATTAAACCGGCTCGAACTTTAGGGGTTTTATCTGTTGGAAAAGCGATTTTATCAAGAAAGAAAAAATAACGAACGGAGTGAAGAAAAATGGGTAAAAAAACAGGTGGATTTATTTTAGGAGCATTTATTGGTAGTGTGGCAGCAGCTGCAACAGCATTATTATTTGCACCAAAATCTGGTAAAGAATTACGTGAAGATTTAGCGGTGAAAGCAGATGAATTGAAGGAACAATTATCTGATTATGTAGATATTTCAATTGAGAAGGGTGTTGAATTGTCAGAGGTAGCGTTAAATGCTACAGAGGATATTCGAGTGAATTTAAAAGATTCAGCTTCTCAATTAAAAGATACTGTTACAAGATCTGCTATTAATTTGAAAGAAGAAGTTTCTCAAACGGTAAGTAAAGTTCAAGATACTTTTGCGGCTAAAAAAGAAAAAGCAGAAGAAGTTGTTGCGGAACTTAAAGAAGAGGTAAAATAGTAAATTAGACTTACCTGAAGTAGCTAAAGGACGCAAGCAGCCTCGCTAAAAAGCGAGTCTCATTGCTAAACTTTGAGCCTAGGTCTCAAAGTTTCCTGTACTAGAAGCCTAGTAGCTTCTAGTACTCAAGCTACGGCGGTAAGTCTTTTTACTTGGAATGGATATAATGAGAGACCGAAAAAACTAGACTTACCTGAAGTAGCTAAGGACGCAAGCAGCCTCGCTAGAGCTACGAATTTCTAAGTAATTAAATAATAAACCGAGGAACTAAAAATTCCTCGGTTTTTCTTATGTCTTAGTTTTTTGTAACTTCGTGAGGGAAGTGGGTAAATAATTCACATCCGTCTTTTGTGACTACTAAACAATCTTCTGTACGAACGCCGAAGTCTTTTGCAATATATACTCCCGGTTCAACTGAGAAGCACATGCCTTCTTCTAGAATCATATCATTGCCTTCCATGATAGATGGGAATTCATGACAACTTTGTCCAATACCGTGTCCTAAACGATGGATGAAGTACTCGCCGTAACCTTTTTCAGCAATATAATTTCTAGCAATGGCATCAATTTCACTAGCTTTCATTCCAGGTTTAACTGCTTGAATGGCTAAATCATGAGCCGTTTTTACAATTGTAAAAATTTCTTGATGACGTGGATCTTTACCAGATTCGTCTCCAAAGAAAATTGTACGAGTCATATCGCTGGCATATCCATTGTGCATGGTTCCTAAATCAAAGAGTACCCATTCATTTTTTTCTAATGTTCTATCTCCTGGAACTCCATGTGGGTCAGCTGCATGGTCTCCAAATAATACCATTGTATCGAAACTCATTGAAGTAATTCCTAATTTTTTCATTTCATATTCTATTTTAGCGACAACTTCTAATTCGCTAATTCCTTCTCTTAAGCTTTGAATTCCAATTTCTACCGCTTTATCAGCATATGTTCCGGAATCTTTTAATTTTTGAATGGCATCAGTATCTTTTCTTAATCGTAAATCATTGATAACTGGAGTTAAATTATCTGTCCATTGAATACTAGGAATTTCTTTCTTTAAGTTTTCAACTGTGTGTAATGTAATGAAATTCTTCTCTACAGCCCATTTAGTAGGGAAATTAAATTGTTCTTGAATGGCAGCAGTTAAGATTTCCCATGGATTTTCATGATCTAGATAGCTGATAACTGTATAAGTTGGTTCAGCAGCTTGAGCCATATTCTTTTCAAGAGCAGGGACAAAGAGTAGTGGAGAATGATTAGCAGATACAATTAACGCTAAAATACGTTCATGTGGATCGGTTGTATAGTGAGTTAGTAGGCTAATCGTTGTCGGATCTTGAATGAATGCAATGTCGCAATTCAATGTTTTTAAAGTCGAAATAAAGTTAGAATAAGTTTGTTTATTACTCATAATGAAGCCTCCATGTTTATAGTTATAAGCATATTTTATCACAAATAGCTCTATAAATGTAAAGAGTTTCAAAAAATATGAAAATAGTTATATGAAACGCTTGCAAAAGTTCGTGAAAAATGATAACCTTTACTTAGATTAGTGTACAAATACATAATTTTTTAAATAATTAAAGGAGAATAGGTATGGAAAAGCAGACAATTACAATTTATGATGTTGCTCGTGAAGCAAATGTTTCTATGGCAACAGTTTCCAGAGTTGTCAATGGGAACCCAAACGTAAAACCAGCAACAAGAAAAAAAGTTCTAGATGTTATTGATGAATTAGATTATCGTCCAAATGCAGTTGCACGTGGATTGGCAAGTAAAAAAACTACAACAGTAGGGGTTATTATTCCTGATGTAACAAACTTATATTTTTCAAGTTTAGCAAGAGGGATTGATGATATTGCTACGATGTATAAATATAATATTATTTTAGCAAATTCGGATCAAAATAATCATAAAGAAATTCAAGTATTAAATACATTATTATCTAAACAAGTAGATGGAATTATTTACATGGGGAATAATTTAACATCTGAGTTACGTACAGAAATTGTACGTTCAAAAACACCAATTGTATTAGCAGGAACAATTGATCCAGATCATGTAGTAGCTTCTGTAAATATTGATTATAAAATAGCCACACAAGAAGCCATTCAACAACTGATTGAAAATGGACATAAAAACATTGCATTTGTTACTGCTTCTCTAAAAAATACAGTGGCTTCTGATTTAAGATTAGAAGGTTATAAGTCTGCTTTATCAGTAGCAAATATTGAATTTAATGATAAATTTGTATACGAAATTCCAATGACATATCAATGTGGTGAAGTATTAGCTGAAAAATTAGTACAAGCTGGTATTACTGCAGCAGTTGTGACAGATGATGAAGCAGCAGTTGGCTTAATTAATGGTTTATATGATTTAGGCGTAAAAGTTCCAAAAGATTTTGAAGTAATTTCAAGTAATAATTCAAAATTAACAAAAATGACTCGTCCTACATTATCAACCATTGCACCACCTCTTTATGATATCGGGGCAGTTGCAATGAGATTGTTAACGAAAATTATGAATAAGGAAGAAGTAGTTGAAACTGAAATTACATTACCTTATAAAATTGAGTATAGACAATCAACGAAATCATAATACAAAGAAGACTTCGAGAGTTCACTCGAAGTCTTCTTTTTTAGTTTCTAGATTTTGTAGTTTGTGCTGTTGAAGAAGTAGGTTTTTCAGATGAAGATTTTTTCTTATCTTTCTCTTCACTAGATTCTTTTTCTTTTTCAGCCTTTTTCTTTTCTTCTTCTTTTTCTTTATCACTTAATCCGTTCCAATATTTTTCTAATTCTGCATTTGTAGCACCTACAGCAAAATGATAAGTTGGAGCGATTGGACCGAAACCTTTTTTAAATAAATCGGTTGTAGTATCACCACTAATCGAATAAGTTTGTCCATTATAAGAAGCTGTTCCAGATTTTGTTCCAGTTGTAGAAACAACGGAATCTTGATAAACGGTTGAAGGCTGAACAAATTTTGCACTTTGATTAAATAAGCTTGGTTTTGCACTGTAAACAGCATTCATTAAACTAGTCCAGTTTCTTAAACTTCTCATAGTTGGATGTCCATAACCATCTGCTTCAGTAATCGAGTAACGAGCACTATAGAAGTTATCGTATCCAATCCATGATCCTAGTGTTACTTCTGGAGTATAGCCAACGAACCAGTTATCAATTTCAAATTCAGATGTACCAGTTTTTCCAGCAATATCTGAAGTGAATTTTAAATTCCCTTTAATATTATAAAAATCAGTCGTTGCAGCAACTTGACGTAAAATATCGGTTGTTAGATAAGCTGTTGCAGGAGAGAAGACTTCAGTAGAGACATCTTCATGTTGATAAACGACTTTTCCACGAATATCTTCAATTTTTTCAATTAAATAAGCTTCGTGATGCACACCACCATTTGCTAGAGTAGAAAAGGCACTAGTTTGTTCCATTACCGTCGGTCCAGTTTTTGTTCCACCAATAGATAATGCGATATTTTGATATTCTTCTTCACCAATTCCTTGAATACCCATTTTTTTCAAATATTCTCCAGCATTAATGCCTTTAGAAAGCATTGTTTGGAAAATTTTAATGGTTGGATTATTTAATGAATTTTTCAATGAATGACGAGCGGTTAAGAAATTATTGGAAATTCGGTTCCCGTAGTTTGTAGGTTCCCAATAAGTTCCATTTTGTTGTAAAATACTAATTTTTGTATCTGGAATAATACTTGCTGGATAAATAATATTATTTTCCATTGCAGGGGCATAAACGAGAATTGGTTTAATCGTAGAACCAGGTGATCGATGTGTTGTAAAAGCGTGATCCACTTGGTTGACTTGGAAATCTCGTCCAGCGACAAAGCCTAATATACGACCACTATTATTTTCAATTAAAACAGCACCATTTTGCGCCATATCCGTTTGTTTTTTTGCTTCGCCAGTATTTTGATCAATATAAGGTGTTTGGTAAGTCGGACCTATTTTACTTCCGTTAATAGCTGTGGATTCTTGCATCGCTTCATAGATGCCTTGATCAATAGTAGAAGTGATTTTGTACCCACCTGTTGCTAATTCTGCATTCGCACGATCATAATATCGATTGAATAATTCTGTATCTTTCTTTAATTGTTCATAGGTTAATCGATCTTTCTCTGCCATTTTTTTCATCAAAATTTTTGTAGCTTCACGATTAACTGCTTGATATAAATACGATTGACGTTGAGTTGAAATTTCTTCTGGTTCTAAAAAGTCTTGAGTAATATCATAAGCTAATGCTTCGTCATATTGTTGCTTTGTAATTTTCTTTTCACGATACATACTAAACAACACAGTTTTCATACGAGAAAGACCTGCAGAAATATCTTCTTTTAGAGTAGCGTAGTTCGTATAAGGAGTATACGTAATTGGATTTTGTGGCATTCCGACTAAATAAGCCGCCTGAGGTAAAGTTAAATCTTTTGCTGATACTCCAAAGACACCTTGCGCAGCTTCTTCAATACCTGAAATATTTAATCCATTATGATTTCGTCCAAATGGAGAAACATTTAAGTAAGCCTCTAAAATTTGATCTTTAGAAAAATATTTTTCTAAACGAAGAGCATATAAAATTTCATTGGCTTTTCGTTTAAAGGTTACTTCACTTGTCAAAATTTGTTGTTTAATTAATTGTTGCGTTAAAGTTGAACCACCAGAAACTCCTGAATTAGAAGAGACAGCTTCTTGAAGCAGTGCACGGACTAGTGCTTTTGGAACAATTCCATTATGCTGATAGAAATAACTATCTTCTGTCGCAACGATTCCATCTTTTACATATGGAGAAATTTTATCTAATGTAGTCACTAATCGAACTTCATCGCTTGTTACATCAGAAATTTTTTCGCCATCTTGATAATAGAAACTTGAAACTAAATTTAGATTCGTAATCGCATCTGCCATTTCTTCTTGTGATAAAGGTTTTTCATTGGCAGTTAAACTTGCAAAATATCCTAAACCAATACCCATACCAAAAATTCCTAATAAAATGCACCCACATAAAAGGATGAATAATAGATTTTTGATAACGGAGAAGCTTACATTAAAGATAAAACGTAAGTTTTTTTGCAAGGGTTGATTCCAAAAATTCAAGAATTCTTTTGAAAATTCTCGAAAGTTATTTGAATTTGGCATACTTTCAACTCTTTTCTTTTTAAGTATAATATCAGCCATATTATATCAAATAATTTAAGAAAACGCTAATTTCTTCATAAAATAAGGGTTTTGAGAGGGAAAAGTAAAAAAATAAGAGTGTAAAGAAAAAATACTTTACAACTGATTTCTTTTCTGATAATATTACTAACTGTGAGATGAAAACATGGAGGTGTAAAAAAATGGCAGTTAAAATTCGTTTAAAACGTATGGGATCTAAGAAAAATCCTTTCTACCGTGTAGTAGTTGCAGATTCACGTTCTCCACGTGATGGACGTTTCATTGAAACAGTTGGTACTTACAACCCAGTTGCAAACCCAGCACAAGTTTCAATCAACGAAGAATTAGCGTTAAAATGGTTAGCTAACGGAGCTCAACCTTCAGATACTGTTCGTAACTTATTATCACAACAAGGTATCATGAAGAAATTCCACGAATCAAAGTTTTCTAAGTAATTATTCGCATCGAGATAATTCGGTAAAGAGGTGAAAAGAATGCCTGATATTCGTGAATTAAT
>NZ_CAUPZT010000029.1:0-20176 GCF_963515615.1 uncultured Granulicatella sp.
AATACCCAACTCCCTGTCCAATAAAAATTTGATCCACGATGTTATATAAGGCATTAACGACATTGGCAATCATTGCTGGAATTGCTAATTGCATCAATAATTTTTTGACGGGCTGTGTTCCCATTGGGTTTTCAATCGTTGTCATGAATGAACTCCTTTCTTAATTACTACAAACAAAAATATTGTAAGGTGGTTTAAATAAATATGTCAATTATATAAATTTGAGATGTAAATCTTTTTTACTAAATTCCTAAAATCTATTTCTGTTAGGATATTCAATATCTAAATTACTACATAATTTGTTTCATAATTTCATTTATAATTTGTACAGACTCCTCGAAGGATATATCTTTTGCATATTTAAATTGACGTTGGTAACGAATCCAAAGATTTTTCTGATAATCAGAAGTTTCAATCCCTCTTACCTGATTTTTCCAATTTTGAATCAATTCTTTGCTATTTCGTTTTTCACTTGTATTCTCTACAGCTCTTTTTAAAATCGTAAAATCTATTTGATTTTTTCTAAGTTTAAATAAGGTAAATAAATCATATCGATCACGAGGACGTGTTGAAGCAACTCCCCTACTAATAATCGTTTCTAGTTTTTCTGCAAGTACGGTTTCTAAATTATAAGCCCATACATCAATAGTATGATTAGTAAATAGTGAAGGCATTGAATAAGAAATTTCTCTGGGTGTAATTTTATCCCCCGTTGTAACATCAATAAAAATAACCTCGTTTAATGTATCAAAAGTTGCATTTAATTTTATTGAGAAGCCACCATATATATCATCTTGACGAATAGGTTCTAACTTATCTACTGTAAATGAAAATACACTTGTAGTATTTGAAACAATCTCCTCAAAAATATTTATTAAATTATCTCTATTTAAAGAAGTTCCTTTAAGAGTCACGTCCAAATCCATAGTTGTTCGCTTATCTAAACCTATCATTTGACCGATGAGATATCCACCTTTTACAATAAACGAATTTCTATACGAACTTTTAGAAATTAGAGTTAATATTTCTTCAAGAATACAACACCTCCGTGTATGCTTGTAATTTATCCATAACTTTAAATAACTGCGCATAATAAAATAACTTAGATACATTCACTTGATTACTTTGAAAATATTTCTTAAATGCTGGAGCAACAATTTGTACATCTACCTGATGAACTGCTCTCAAACACTCTACCAAAATACGTTCTCGTTCATAAACTTTAATAGATTGACCTGAAATACGTTCTATTTCAATAACCCCTTCATCAAAGTTTGATCGTAATATTATTGGTCGTACTCCTGCTTTTTTAATATTTTTAGTATTGGTCCCATAAGGAAAACTCATCGTTATTTCAAAAGGAATGGTTAAAGATAAACCATGTAAAAAAAGTGCTGTTTCTAAAGAAAATATTCCTTTAGGAAATCGATATTGGAGGATAAAAAATTCATCTAAATAGAAATCAGGTAATCGATACAACCCCTTTTCTTCTATCTCTATTATTCCTTCTCTAGCCATTTTTAATATAGTTTTGTAAGATAATTCTTTTTCTATAATTTGTTTATAGGTTAAAAATCCATTCTGACGAAATACTTGCAATATATTATTTACTTTATCTACCATATAATCTCCTTTCTGGAAACTAAAAGCTAACAACCTAAACAAATGTTAGCATAATATTTTCATTAAAGCAATTTTAAAAATAAAGTAATGATAACTATCCAACTTACATTCATAAATGCTTCAGCTTATAAAAAATCCTGTTGGTAATTTTTCACCAACAGGATTTGATAACAACCTTAATCTATTAGTCTTCTAATGGACGAGAGAAGTTTGCAATTTCACGTTGAATACGTTCTAAGTATGCTTCAACTGTCATTGTAACAGTTTCTTTTGAACCATAGCGACGAACAGTCACTGTTCCTTCTTCAACTTCTTTATCCCCAATTACTAATTGATAAGGGATTTTTTGTGTTTGAGAAGCACGAATCTTGTAACCCATTTTTTCATTACGGTCATCTAATTCAACACGTAATCCTAAGCTCATCATTTTTTCTTTTAATGCACGAGCTGCATCATAATGATGTTCTACACTTACTGGAATAATAGTTGCTTGAACTGGAGCTAACCAAGTTGGGAATGCTCCTTTATATTCTTCGATTAAGTAAGCTACAAAACGTTCTGCAGTTGATACTACCCCACGGTGGATAACTACTGGACGGTGAGTGTTATCTCCATCTTCACCCACATAAGTTAAGTCGAAACGTTCTGGTAATAAGAAGTCTAATTGGATTGTAGACATTGTTTCTTCTAAGCCCATTGCTGTTTTGAATTGGATATCTAATTTTGGACCATAGAATGCAGCTTCACCAATCGCTTCGAAGTATTCTAAGCCCATTTCATCCATCGCTTCTTTTAACATTGCTTCTGCTTTGTTCCACATTTCATCATCATCGAAGTATTTATGTTTATCTTCTGGATCACGATAACTTAAACGGAAGCGATAATCTTTAATATTAAAATCATTATATACTTCACGAATTAAATCAAGGATACGTTTGAATTCGTCTTTAATTTGATCTGGACGAACAAATGTATGTCCATCATTTAATGTCATTTCACGTACACGTTGTAAACCAGATAATGCTCCTGATTTTTCATAACGGTGCATCATACCTAATTCAGCAATACGGATTGGTAACTCACGATAGCTGTGAATATGGTTTTTATATACCATCATGTGGTGAGGACAGTTCATTGGACGTAATACTAATAATTCACCATCTCCCATATCCATTGGTGGGAACATATCTTCTTGATAGTGTGCCCAGTGACCTGAAGTTTTGTATAAACCTACATCAGCCATTACTGGAGTATAAACATGTTGATATCCAAGAGAAATTTCTTTATCGACAATATAACGGTCAATTGTACGACGAATTGTAGCACCTTTTGGTAACCAGAATGGTAATCCTGAACCAACTTCTTGGCTAATCATAAATAAGTCTAATTCTTTTCCTAATTTACGATGATCACGTTCTTTTGCTTCTTCACGCATTTTCAAGAATTCTTTTAAGTCTGCTTTATCAAAGAATGCTGTTCCGTATACACGTTGCATCATCTTATTATCAGAATTTCCTCTCCAGTATGCTCCTGCAAGAGATAATAATTTGAAGACTTGAATACGTCCTGTTGAAGGTACGTGAATTCCACGACATAAGTCTACAAAATCTTCTTGTTGATAAACAGAAATTGTTTCATCTTCTGGTAAACCATTAATTAATTCTACTTTATAAGGATCTTTTGCAAAAATTTCTAACGCTTCTTCACGGCTTACTTCACGGCGTACGATTGGATAGTTTTCTTTTACAATTTTCATCATTTCAGCTTCAACTTCTGGAAGAGCGTCTTCTGTTAATTGGTTTGGCATATCTGTATCATAGTAAAATCCTGATTCAATTGCTGGTCCCACTCCAAAGTGAATTCCTGGGTATAAACGAGTTAATGCATGTGCTAATAAGTGTGCAGTTGAGTGACGTAAAATTCCTAATGCATCTTCATGGTCTGGTGTTACGATTTCAATACTTGCATCTTCTGTTAATGCTTGATCTAAATCGACTAATTCTCCATTTACTTTACCTGCAAGTGCTTTTTTGGCTAAGCTCTTACTAATATTTTCAGCAACTTCTTTTACTGAAATTCCTTGTTCAAATTCTTTTACAGCTCCATCTGGAAATGTAACTTTAATCATTGACATTGTTCTCCTTCTTTCCTTTCAAAAATGCTTTAAAAAACAAAAAAACCATAGTTTGTATACTCATACAAACTATGGGACGTTATTTCTACGTGGTTCCACCCAAATTCATTCGTTTTAAACGAATCTCTTAAACGGATTAACGCTCCGTTACGCCTTGCCTTACTAAACTTCAAACAAGGATTCAAAAGTGGTAAAACTATCTCGGATGAAGTGTTCCACCAACCCACTTCTCTCTATTAGATAACCAGATAACAGTTTCTTGTCTTTTTCATCATTTTCAAAATATTTAATTCATTAGCTATTCTACCACTATTTTTATAAAAATCAAGTCAAATTTTTTAAAAGTTATGAATAGCGGCGGTTTTCTCCATCTAAGAAAATTTCTTTCGATAAGAAACGAACACGTTCAATCAAACGTTTCGCCTTTAATAGTTCTACATCTCCACGATTTGAGACACTTAAATGTTCTTGTAATTCTTCAATCGTTAAATTAGATGAAAAGAATGTTGGTAATTCTTGCATCATACGATATTCCAATACAATCATTAAAATTTCATCTCTAAACCAAACCGAATTTGATTCTGCTCCAATATCATCTAGCATTAAGATTGGCGATGTTTTTAAAATTTCAACCTTTTCTTCTAAGCGATTAGCACCAATCGCACTTTTCAATTCACTCGACAAACTTGGAACATGCACTAAAGTTGTTTCAAATCCAAGCTGAGCCAATTCATTTGCGATAGCTGCTAAGAAATACGTTTTTCCTACTCCAAATGAACCCACTAAATAAATCGCACGATGAAACTCATTTGGCTTTGCGGATAATTCATTAATAAATTTCAGTGAAGCTTGAAAAGTTTCTTGACGCTCTTTTGTAATATCTAAAGAATTTAAGGTTACATGTAATAAATTTTTAGGCATATTAATCGCATGAATTCGATTCGTTAAAGCTTGCTCTTGTTGTTTTTGGATAAACTCTTGAGTTGGACGATACACGACTTCAACAAAACCTTGGTTTACCCTTAATAGTGGTTCCATGCCTTTAATGTATGTTTCTACTCCTTGGATACGAGCATCACGTTGTTGAATATATTCCAATAGGGCTGAATAGCTTTTCACTAAATTTTCTTGTGGAATTTCATCTTGATGTTCTTGTAAAAATTGTTGAACTTCTTTATCTTGTAAAACTTCTGCTACAATTTTTTGATATTGTTGTTGAAATGCTGTAGTAGCCGTTTTATTTCCAAATAAATCTTGCATTCCTTCCATCACTATTCTCCCTTCACTTGTTCAGAATTCCCACTTGTTTTCAATTGAGAAAGCTGTGCTTTTAATAATTGAAGATTTTCATCATCCAATGGACTCTCTTTTGTTTCATTTGGTTTCATCGCCCAGTCAGGAACAGAAGCCACTCTTCCTTTCGGAGCATTTCCATAATATTTTTTACCTGAGTATGATTGTACTTGTCGATTTTCAATTTTTTCTTTGCGACTAGCTTTAAATTCTTTATCTCTTTGACGAACTGCTTCAATCGCTTGTTCAGCTGTTTGAATCCCTTTTTGACTCCAATCATTCGCAATCGTATCCATTAAATTTTTATTAATCGTTGGATTATTTTTAACAACTAATACGTAATGAATTAAAATATTAATCACTTCAGATGGAATCGTTCCTACTTGAACTAAATCTAAAATAATCCGTTGTTCTCCATTTGAAACATAACCATTTCTTTGTTGCTTAATACTTGTCATAAAGTCAAAAGGCGTCATTTCTTTTGCTAATGTAATTAATCGTTGAATCGCCTGAGGTAAATGAGTAGACGTTGGAGTTGTTTCTTGTTGTTCTTCTACAACAACTTCTGAAACTACAGGCATACTTTCTTCTTTCGGAACAACTGAAGTTACAGTAGCCTCCTCTTGTTTAGGAGCTGCTAAATGCTGATTAGCATTAATAATAATCGAATACAATTCCTTTTCATCAATCTCACCCGTTGATAAATCCGCAGCATAAATCACATATTGCGCAATTTCTCTTTCCGTTAATCCATAATATAATTGGAAGCTATTTAACATTTGCTTCACTTCATCTGTTAAAGCCTGTTCATGAACAAATTGACTCTTTAACAGGTCCGTTAATAATTCCCAATCAATATTAGAATTCATAACTAATGATTCTTGTTGCTTCACATCTTTAATCATTTGTTTTTCTTGAGCAATATTTCTCTTGTACTGTGACATATTAAAAGGTAATTGGAATCCTTCTTGGAAAGTACTGGTAACATCTTGACCATAAGGAGCCTTTTCCTTTACACTAAAACGTTTTTGTAAGATTTCAAAACGTTGATGACCTACTTGATTCACTAAAAGTGTAGATAATAAAGCATCTTTGAAAAATAAATTCGGACTCGCTGGTGCTTGTAATTCAAATGTATATTGAGCACTAATCGATTCTTCATCTTCATAGCGATAGGTTTTTAATAAGCCAACTGATTCTAAACGGATTCTTGCTTGATAAAAATCTGGAATCCCCATATTTACTAAGGCTAATAAATCTGCCAATCGAATGACATCACTTTGATAGGAATTCGGAGAAAGCTCACTAAATAAGACTAAATATAAAGTTGAGGCTTGAACCCCTAAAAATGGTACATATAATTGCGTTACAAATTGCAATTCACGTTGTGTCAGCCAAACTTGCTGTGTCACTTGAATACAATCACGTGGATTCAACTGACTCCACTTTATTGATTTCTCGTCCATTTGATCCTCCTATTATGATTTACTATCTTTACGATCCATTTCAAAAGACATTCTCTCTAATTCTTTTAAGAACATTTTTCTATCTGTAAATTGACGGTATACACTTGCAAAACGAATATAAGCAATATCATCAATTTTAGCAAGGTAGTCCATGACCATCTCTCCAATTAACATACTTGAAATTTCATTTTCTCCTTCTTGATTAATCGTATGTTCTACTTCATTGACAATTTGCTCTAATTGACTTAATGGAATCGGACGTTTTTCAGCAGAACGAACTAATCCATTTAATAATTTTTCACGATTAAATGCCTCGCGATTTCCATTTCTTTTAATAACTAAAATTGGCGCTTTTTCTAATCTTTCAAAAGTTGTGAATCGATAACCACACTCATCACATTCTCTTCTTCTTCGAATTGAACGACCATCGTCTGCTGGACGGCTATCAATCACTCGTGAACCATTAAATTTACATCTTGGACATTGCATGACGATGTCCCCTTTCTTCAAGTTTTTTCTTATTGTAGTATATCATTTTTCGTTTCTACTAGCCACTGTTCAACTTGCTGATATAACTGCTGAATCGTGCCTTGATTATCCAATAAAACTGTCGCTCTCTTTCGTTTTTCTTCAATGGATAATTGAGAATCAACTCGAGACAGCGCTTCTTGTTTTGTATATTGATTTCTCTTCATTAATCGTTCTAATTGTAGTTCTCTTGGAACATAAACAACGATAATTTCTTCGCATAATTCCTCATAATGTTTTTCAAATAATAGGGGCAAATCTAAAACAATCATTGTCTCACCTTTTTGACGATACTCCTCGATTTTCTCTAAAATCATAATTTTAATGAGAGGCTGTAATAGGTTATCTAGTTTTTGACGGTTTTCTGCATTTGAAAAAATTAATGCACCTAATTTTTGACGATTTAAGCTTCCATCTTCTTCAAATACATCACTACCAAAAGCTTTTCTAATTTCTATAGCGCCTTGACTATTGGGTTCAACTACTTTACGAGCAACTTCATCTGCATCAATGACAGGAATTTTCAATTGTCTGAAATAAGAAGATACCGTAGATTTCCCAGAAGAAATTCCTCCCGTTAATCCAACAATTTTCATAAAATTCCTCCTTGTAGCTCTTTTGTTCTATGTTAGATGAAAACAAAGATTGATGCAATAAAAAACTATGTAAGAGAAACAAAAAAGGAATTTCCCCGTAGCAGCAATAAGCCTCGCTTTGCGAGTACCGACCCCAAAAAGTTAGACTACACCTGTTAAGGTGTATATGTGCTCCTTTGTAAATAAGAAACTATTATTCGATGTCTATTTCTGCCTCTTGGTTTTCTGTAATTTTTACTTCTGTTTCTTCTCTTTCTCTATGATTTTTTATATTTTGATATCGGCTTCCTCTTTACGAATTAGAGATATGATTAGCTGATAAAATTCACCTTTGCTTAAGTTCTTACTTTCTGTAAAGCTATTTTCAAAGACTGCTCCTTTTTCATATATTCTTTTATCTCTCTTTTTTCTTTCTTCCTGTTTCTGCTGACTGGTGAGTTTTTTTCTTTTGTTTTGTAATTGCTTTATTTCTTCATCTACCATTAAGATTTTTTCTTCTATGTTTTTCATTTTGTCTTTTCCTCTCTTTCTTATTTTGAGCAAAGAAAAAAACAGTAAACCTTTTTTCGATTTACTGTTTCTCTGTTATTTTTATTAAGTTGCTAGTTCAACAAACAATTGGAATTTATTGCTTTGTTACATTAGAAAAAAATAACAAATAAACTCCAAATATAAATTTAATTATTGCATCAATATAGGCAAATAGTACCAAAGAGACACCAGAAAAAATATACCCCATGATAATATTAATAGTGCACATAATTCCTAATAAAACCATTGATTTTCCATGTACAAAATAGAATGGAAAAAAATGCAATGCTGTGGCTAATAATGCTCCCAACCATATCAATCTCCAATTCTCCGTAGCAAAAAATGGACCTCCTAAAAAAAACATTAATATAAACAGTAATATTATTGAGTATTGAGAAACCTTATTTTGAAATTTAGTCGATGATCCAGTGGATAGTTTTTTTAGTAAGTTTTTATTCATATTAATTGAAAAAAAACAAACTACATAACCTATACTAAACACTTGCATATTTATAATTTGTTGTCCACCTATTAAGGTAGCAACAGCGATAACAATGGCAACCGCAATTAACCATAAACCGCCAGATTTTTTATAATTAAATTCTAACTTTTGATTTTTTTCATATCCTAACATTTGCTGAAAAACCTCTCTTAATCTTAATTTATTTATCTATTTCACTTAATATTATAGCATTTTTAGGAATTTGTCTACTGCCCGATTTCATACTCATTCGCTACTATTCCCCCGTAAAGTTTCAAAGTAACTTCTAGTTAAGTATCAAAACTAGAACTTAGATTGAGAATTTACCAGGAATTCCCAATTAAAATTTATTTATACGACGAATGCGCTGTACGCTAAACGCCATTACAGTATATAAAACGGTAAATAAAACAATCATCCCTAAATGAAATGCATAACTAGAAAACTCTGTTGAAGAATTACTCACTGCTGAAGTCACATAATAAACAGGGAAGAATTTAGCAATGTTGACTCCATATGAACTTACCAATTCTAAAGGAACAAAAATTCCGGATAAAAATGCCAGCCCCGTTCCCAATATTGTACTTGCAGCTGAATAAGCATATTGATTCTCGCCAATCACTACAGCACAAAGGAATGACAAAGCATAAGCTGAAATTGCCGAAGCTGTACTCAATAATAAAATCTTCAATGCTTGAGCACTTGCATAAAATTCAGGAGCTAAAATCCCTACAAAAACTAGATTAATGCTAACAATTAAACATACTATCGTTAATCCTGCTAAAAATTGTTCCAGCATCACTCTACGCTCATCTTTCATTGCAATCGTAATTCTCTTGGCAACTTCTTTCCCCTTCATTTTAGAAAAAATCGTGCCAAATAAATAAATGAACACTGAAAAATAAATAAATGGACTATAGGCAAAATAAATTTTACCAAATTGTTCTTTAGAATATTGACTGGATACCGCTTCTTCTTTAGAAAGAATCGTTACTGTTACTTCTTGATCTATAATCTTTTCAATTCTTTCTGGATTAAAATTCCCTTCTTTTTTCAAAGCAACTGCATATCGAAGATAAGAATTTACATACTCACGAATTAAATGTCCCGATAATGAATTGGAGATTTCCATCTCAACAACTTCTTGTTCTTTTTCCAATTTTGAATGTACATCACTTGGAATCCATAATCCTGCATCTACATCTCCTGCATAGATAGCTTCTTTCATACTTGTATCACTTTTTGTCGTTTTTTGTACTTCATGTTTCTTTTGAAGCGTTTGAATCAATTGATTAATAATTTCATCAGTTCCATTCGACTCATCTTTTATCATCATTTTTATAGAAATATCTTCAAAGTTACTCGTTTCCTTCTTTCCAGAAATTTGAAGTAAAGCCATCCCCATAAAAATGACTAAATAAATAATGCCATATATTTTGTAACGATTCGCAAGTTTTAAAAAATACTTATAAACTGTCATAACGTGTTCTCCTTAATCTCCATAATGCAAAGACCATTAATAGAAGTGTATAAATTCCAAGTAATCCAAAAATACGAGTCATTTGTGTACCCTCATTTAAACGGTTTAATTGATAAAATCCAGACATAATCAAAGCTACTGGATTATACTGATTTACCCATGGAAGATGACTATTCATAAATACTCGTATACTACTTCCCATTAATCCTGCAATAGCGGATGCAATCATATTGGTCATTAATGCTACTATAATCCGTCCTTGTATACTCAACTGTTGAATAGTTCCTATCAAAATTCCAAAGGATAATCCAAAAATATTTCCTATAAGCATTAATAAAATACTACCTGTCCAATTCGTAAATAACTGTAATTTTAAAATTTGAGTCATATACACTAATAAAAGGACATTCGAAAGCACATTTAACATTAATCCTGTAGCAAAACTGTAAATCAGAAATTTCCATTTACTAAATGAACTTCCCATAACTCTTCGTCCCACTTCAGATAAATTACCGTTCATATATGCTACACAAACAACTCCACTAAAGATTGAATACATTGCAAAACTTGCTAGACTTGAATAGAACATCATTGTTCCTTCACTAACATCACTCTTTGTTTCTTTAATCCAACTTTTTTTAAAATCAATGGTAGAAGCACTTTTTCCAAGAGATTGAACTTGTTTGATTTGAGTGACCACATTTTTCAAAACACTTTGAGGAACACCTGATTCTTTTGCCACTACAATATCTAAATTATTTTCAACAAATCCATCTGCTTTTTCTTCAAGCGTTAACTGCTTTCCCTCTGCTGCTGATGCTACATCAATGATTTTAAAATTTTCACCGGCTTGTTCAAAGACAAAATGAAATGGATGATCCTTCGTAATTGCAACACGAACGGGATTTAATTCCTGATGAATCACACCAGAAAGTGATAAATAAAAGAAAGTCGTTAAGATCACTGGATAACATAATACCCAAAATGAAAATGCAAAATCTTTTACCGTATTTTTAAATAAATACTTAAATAACTTTAGAAATGTCATCATCTATCACGAAGTCCTTTCCCAGTATATGCTAGAAATACATCATCTAAACTTGGTTGTTCACTATATAAACGAACATAGTTTAACTGCAATTCTTCAATCGTGTTGGCAACATGCATTAAATGATTATTTCCCTTTTTAAAATGAAACTTCAACTGTTGTTTTTGTTCTTCCATTACTAAAATTTGAGGAATTTGTCTTAATCGCTCTAATTGTTCACTTGTTGGAATGGTCGTTAATTCTACTTGAATAATTTCTGAAGTAGTAATCGATGCTTTTAATTCTTGAGACGTTCCAGAGATAATGCTCTTTCCTTTATCCATAATCACAATACGATCACTTAATCCATCCACTTCATCTAAATAATGAGTGGTGTAAATAATAGTACTACCCTTTTCATTTAATTGACGAATTCCGTCTAAAATAAACGAACGACTTTGAGTATCTACTGCAACAGTCGGTTCATCAAAGAAAATTAAAGATGGTTTATGGACGATTCCGCAAGCAATATTTAATCGACGCTTCAATCCGCCACTTAATTTTTTCGGGAGAAATTTACGAAAATCTTGTAATTCTGTAAATTCAATCGCTTCTTTTACATATTGTTTTCGCAATGTTGAATCTGAAATGTATAGTCCACAAAAGAAATCAATATTTTCTTCCACTGTTAAATTATCTAAATAAGCTAACTCTTGTGGCACAATTCCAATTTGCCCTCTAGCTTTAGCAGATAATGGAAATTGATTTTCTCCTAATACGGTAATCTCTCCACTATCAAATGTTAAAAATCCTAGCATACAATTGATTAAAGTTGTTTTCCCACATCCATTTGGACCAAGAAGCGCTAATAACTCCCCTTTTTGAATCTCAATTTCAAAGTGATTTAATGCCATTAAATCTTTATATCGTTTCACTAAACCTTTTACTACAATACTTGTTTCCATATGTTCACCTATCCTTTCGTCACAATCTTAGTATATAAAATGTCTTCACTCTTACCTAGTGTCAAATATCATCATCTGCATATGACATTTGTCATATTTTTATAGAATTTTATGACTTTTGCAGTTATACTACAATAAAAAGCAGATTGGAGGAATAGTCTTGCGTACATTCATTGAAAAGTCATTATTTTTTATTCTCATCAGTATTTTTTTAGCACAGGAAAATATTGAACTTTCGACAATTTTTCTAGGATTTTGTATCTATATCCTCTCTCTTTCCCCTTATGTTAGTTCAAAATTCATTTCATTGATTGCATTAGGGATTTCTGGAATACTTTGTATTCTCTTTCCACAGACTGGACTTTATAGTGTTCTATTCATCATGCATGCGGTTCATTTATTTGGTTTAGGGGGAATTTTTTCAGGATTGATTTTATTTTTATATCCTCATTTATTTACCATTATCCTCGGTATTATTGGTAGTTATATTATGTTACAAACTCAAAAGGATGAGGCTTTTCAAAAGAAAAATTATCAAATACAAAATGATTTAGAACTTGAACGTCTACAATTAGTCCAACGCCAACAATCAAGTTCTGAAGAAGTTTTAAAACAAATGGAAATTGCCACGTTAAAAGAAAGAAATCGGATTTCTCATGCATTACACGATCAACTAGGACATACTTTGAGTGCTTCTATTATGCAATTGGAAGCTCTACAAATTATTACAACGGAACCCGTTATTGAAGAAAAATTAGAACATTTATCAAGCATTTTACAACAGGAAATGGATAACATTCGATTAACTATTCACCAAATGTATGATGACTCCTTCTCACTTTCGCAAAGAATGGACACACTCCTTCAACCTTTAAAGGAAAAAGCACAAGTGAATTTTACAAACACTATATCAGATAGTATTCCGATTACTATAAAATATGATATTTTAACGATTTGTAAGGAATTGACGACAAACTTTATGAAACATTCCAATGGAACGCAACTTCAATTATTCCTTTTAGAACAAAAAACAACCTACACCATTGATTATAGAGACAATGGTGACCGTCCAACTAATACTCCCTCAGGCATGGGACTGACAATGATGAAGGAACTAGTGGAAAAACATAATGGAGATTTTACACTTCAAACAAAAAATGGATACGAAATTTTTATTCGTATTCCAAAACAGGAGGCCTCTCATGATTAAAACAATTCTTATTGATGATGATTATTTAGTATTACAAGCATTAGAAACCATTCTTTCTGCTCAATCTCATATTGAAGTCGTTGGAATGGGAAGTAATGGTGCTGAAGCGATTCAACTATACGAACAACATCAGCCTGATTTAGTTTTAATGGACATTCGAATGGAACCTACTTCTGGAATTGATGCAGCTAGTCAAATTTTACAAGACTATCCTGAGGCAAAAATTTTATTTTTAACGACCTTTCAAGATGATGAATATATTACGAAAGCATTAGCGATTGGCTGTAAAGGATATTTATTAAAACAACATATTAAAGGGATCATCCCTGCCATCGAAGCAGTTATGAATCATCAAATTGTATACGATTCAACGATCTATATGCCGGTAAAAAAATTGGTTCAACGAAAAACTAGTAAGCTTCTAAACGAAAGAGAAAATGAATTATTGTATTTAATAGCAGAAGGATACAATAATAAAGAAATCGCAGAAAAAATGTACTTAAGCGAAGGCACCATCCGAAACTACCTCTCCTTACTTCTAGAGAAATTAAACTTAAGAGACAGAACCCAATTAGCTATTTATTACTATAAAGATTTGGTAGAATGATGAAAAAAGCAGAGAAGTTTTTACCCTCTCTGCTTTTTTTATATTTCACCTTTAGGATATAGGTAGTGAGACACCTTCTTTAATGCTCCACCAATTATTTCATCAAACCTATTTAACAAAGAACCCATGTTACTTCCTTTCGTTTTTACGAGGTAAACATTTCATGAAAAATAATAATATTGATAATACAATAAGCCCCCTTCCAAGGAATCTTAAAAATATAAACTTTTCAAAAATATCAAAATTCAAAAATATTAAACCTAGTACTAATGTTAAATAGTAGAACTTATTCATCTTTGACATGATTGAGAGCCTCCTCTGCATTCTTTAGTTCTTTTTTCACTTCAATTATAGCATAGGTAGTATCTTTTTGGTACTTTGTTTCAAATAAAGTTCGAGACCCTAGGCTCGAAATTTAGCAATGAGACTCGCTTTTGCGAGACTGCTTGCGTTCTTTGCCACATTTTGGAAATTCCATTTCTAACTTCAATACGTCTCCCATCTTATGATGACAAACAAAAAGGAATTTCCCAGTAGCAGCAGTGATTGAAACGGCATTAGCCGTTCCAATCACAGGAAATTTTGAGACCTTAGGCTCAAAATTTAGCAATGAGACTCGCTTGGCGAGGCTGCTTGCGTCCTTGCTACAATTCGGAAATTCCATTTCTAACTCCAATACGTACACATCTTATGATGACAAACAAAAAAGGAATTTCCCAGTAGCAGTAGTGATTGAAACGGCATAGCCGTTCCAATCACAGGAAATTTTGAGACCTTAGGCTCAAAATTTAGCAATGAGACTTGCTACGCGAGGCTGCTTGCGTCCTTTGCTACAATTTGGAAATTCCATTAAAATAAATTCTTTATATTATAAACGATTGTTCAACTCTTCTGCTAAGTCTTCAAATCCTGGTTTACCTAATAAAGCAAACATATTTTTCTTATACGCTTCAACACCAGGTTGGTCAAATGGATTCACACCATTTAAGTAACCAGAAATACCTACAGCGATTTCGAAGAAGTAAATTAAATGACCTAAAGTATAAGCTGACATATCAGGAATTGTTACAACAAAGTTTGGAACTTGACCATCCGTATGCGCTAATAAAGTACCTTGGAAAGCTTTTGTATTTACAAAATCCATTGTTTTACCTTGTAAATAACCTAAACCATCTAAATCTTCCTCAGTTTCAGGAATTGTTACAGTTTCATTAGGAGTACCCACTTTAATAACAGTTTCAAAGATATTACGTTGACCTTCTTGGATATATTGACCTAATGAGTGTAAATCAGTTGAGAAGTTCGCACTTGAAGGATAAATACCTTTCAAGTCTTTCCCTTCAGATTCACCGAATAATTGTTTCCACCATTCAGAGAAGTATTGTAAAGTTGGCTCATAATTAATTAATAATTCAGTCACTTTACCTTTACGGTATAACACATTTCTAGCTACCGCATATTGGTAAGCTTCATTTTCTTTTAAGTTTGGTGAGCTATAAGCCACACGAGCATCTTCAGCCCCTTGCATTAACGCATCTACATCTGCACCAGTTACAGCAATTGGTAATAAACCTACAGCTGTTAATACAGTGAAACGTCCACCTACATCATCTGGAATAACAAATGTTTGATAACCTTCAACATCTGCTTCTGATTTTAATGCTCCACGAGCACGGTCAGTTGTTGCATAAATACGTTTAACCGCTTCTTCTTTACCATATTTTTTAATTAATAAATCTTTGAATACACGGAACGCAATCGCTGGTTCTGTAGTTGTACCTGATTTAGAAATTACGTTTACTGAGAAATCACGGTCTCCAATTAACTCAATTAAACCATGTAAGTAAGTTGAGCTAATGCTGTTTCCTGCAAATAACACTTGAGGTGTTTTACGTTGTTCTGCTGGTAAATAGTTGTAGAATGCATGATTTAAGAAATCAATTGCTGCACGAGCTCCTAAATATGAACCACCGATACCAATAACAACTAATACTTCAGAATCTTCTTGAATTTTTTTAGCTGCTTCTTTGATACGAGCAAATTCTTCTTTATCATAGTCACGTGGTAAGTTAATCCAACCAGTGAAATCTGCACCTGCTCCTAATCCCTCTCTTAAATCTTTGTCAACTGCTGTTACAGTTGATTGTAATTGATCGATTTCTTCTTGATTAAAGAAACCTAATGCTTTGGAATAATCAAATGAAATATGTCCCATGATGAACCTCCTAAAAATTTCTTCTTTCATTATATCAATTTTTCTATAAAATGAGTACTACTATGCTTTATTTTCCTTCGGCTTTACAAATTTTTCTTGCGCTTCTTCAATCCAATACGGTAATTGATGTGCTAAAGATGAAAATCCAATTGGAGGAGTAAAACGTTTCTTATTTCGCTTAATTCTCGTTGGTGTAGAAGGTACATCTAATTTTTCTAATGCACGAATTGATAAACTAATTTTATCGGTAAATTCATCTACATCAATTACTTTTGCAGTTACTTCTTCTCCAATTTTTACAAAGTGATGCACATTATCCATATATCCATGCTTACATTCAGAAATATGAATTAATCCTTGTGTTTCTTCATCCAATGCTAGAAAAATTCCATAAGGCTGAACTCCTGTCACTTTAGCAGTAATCACATCTCCAATGCGATACATCTGTGTCATGTTCAACCCCCTACCTTTTCACTACTGTCGTTGATTCAATCACAACATCTTCTAATGGACGATCTTGACCATTGCGTTTAACGGATTCAATTTTTAGTACGACATCCATTCCTTCAACAACACGACCAAAAACCGTATGACGATGATCTAACCAAGGTGTTCCACCATCTTTTGCATAAGCTTCAACAATTTTTTCTGGCCATCCCATCTCTTTTAATTGCGTTAACATTTGAGCAGGAACATGTTTCGCTGTTACGATGAAAAATTGTGAACCATTTGTATTTGGTCCAGCATTTGCCATTGAAAGAGCTCCGTAAAGATTAAATAATTCTTTTGAAAATTCATCTTCAAATTTTGGTCCCCAAATCGATTCTCCACCCATACCAGTACCAGTTGGGTCTCCACCTTGAATCATAAAATCTTCAATAACACGATGGAAAATCACTCCATCGTAGTATCCATTTTTCGCATGTGTCACAAAGTTTTTAACTGTCTTCGGTGCACGCTTTTTAAATAATTCTAAAGTAATATCCCCCATATTTGTATGTAAAATTACAACAGGGTTTCCTTTTAATTGTCTTCTTAATTGTGGAAATATAACCATTTTCCCCTTATTCTTCCCTTCTTTTCTAAGTTTTATACTGCTTCAATTAAACCATAAAATGCCTTTTTTATCAATTTATGGACGAAGTTTCAACCTACTCATCTCCGACAGAAGCAACAATTTGTGCCCAATAGCGATCCACTAATAAATCTTTCTCTGGCTTTGCTTTTTCTAATTGCTTTTCTGCAATTTTTAACAGTTCTTCTGAAACTGGAATAAAATGAGAAATTTTCTTTCCATTTACAATATAAATTCCTACTCCTGCTTCTTGTTGGTTACTAAAAAGAATACGATCAAATACAATATTTTTTTGCAACATTCGATCGACACAGTAATATTTTACAATTTCAATAATACGATCGTCGTAACCTTCTTCCGCAATGCATAACTTTTCAAAAAATTCATCACAACTTCCTACATATCGAACCGCATATCCGCTATCTAAGAAATCTTGATTCGTTGTTTGATCATCGATTAATACTTGTTGTAATTCTTTTTGCATTTCTTCTTCCTTCGGATAGAAATGAATCAAAATTTTCTTATCCATATCTTGGTAATTCAAAATATATGGAATAAAGTATTTTTGCCCACAATGTGGACAAGTACATTGAAATACTGTTTGATTGATTAATTTTTCTTTTAACTCTGGAGTTTCAGTCACATTTACATTTTGATAAATCGTATAGTCAAAAGACTTTTGACATGTTTCACAGTGAATTGGGACTTGATTGACTTCTGTCATGAATATACCTTCTTTCGAATTCTACTGTGCCTAGTATACCACGCTCGTCAAAAACTTTCCCCTTTTATTTACTGTTTTTTCTTTCCTTATTTGGTATAACGTTTGAGAATATGGTATAGTATAAAGGACTAATTAGGAAAGAGTGTATATATATGACTATTTTTGAAAATTATCCTTTAATAGCAGCATTATCATCAATATTATTTGCACAATTTGTTAAATTCCCAATTGCCTTTTTCACTCGAAAAAAAGGAGCACATTTATCCCTTATGACAAGTACGGGTGGAATGCCGAGTTCTCACTCTGCTGCCGTTACTTCACTCATTACAGCTCTTGGATTGGAATATGGATTTGCTTCTCCACTTGTAGCAATTGCCACAACATTTGGTGTGATTGTCATGTTTGATGCGATGGCGGTTAGACGTCAAAGTGGTGAACAAGGAATTTTATTATCACAATTATTTGAAGAACAATTAAGAGATGAATCTACAAAATTATCAGAAATTGAAATTGATGATGATGAACCAATTCAATTATTTAATACAGAAGAAAATAAAAAATTAATTATTAAGAAATATCTTGGACATAAACCAGTAGAAGTATTTGGTGGTGCAATGACAGGAATTGTAATTGCTCTCCTACTACGCTTCTTATATTTCTAAGAATGGAGAATGAAATGACAACAGAAATCGTAGATATTGCCATTATTGGTGGCGGACCCGTTGGACTATTTACAGCTTTTTATGCAGGACTTCGTCAAGCAAGCGTAAAAATTATCGAAAGCCTTCCTCAACTTGGAGGACAACCTGGAATGTTATATCCTGAAAAAATGGTTTACGATATCCCTGCTTATCCTGAAATTTTAGCTGGAGATTTAGTAGAAAACTTAATCAAGCAATTAGATAGATTTGAATCTACACAAATTTGCTTAGAAGAAGAAGCTCTTCAAATTGAAAAACACGAAGACTACTATAAAATTACAACTTCTAAACAAAAACACTTTGCAAGAACAATTATTATTGCATGTGGGAATGGAGCTTTCCGTCCTCGCAAATTAGAATTAGAAGGTGCAGAAAATTATGAAAATCATCAACTGCACTACTTCGTAACGAATTTAGAACAATTTAGAGATAAAAATATTGCCATTTGTGGTGGTGGAGATTCCGCAGTTGACTGGGCATTAGCGTTAGAAAATATCGCCAAAAAAGTTAGCATCATTCACCGTCGCCCACAATTCAGAGCACACGAACATAGTGTTGAATTACTTCAAAATTCTTCCGTTGAAATCTTCACACCATTCATTCCAGAACGCTTAAATGGAGATGGAAATACGCTTCAATCTGTTACATTTAAACAAGCCCGTGGAGAAGAAGAAATTGAATTAGAAGTGGATGACTTCATTGTCAGCTATGGTATTTCTTCTTCTATTGGATCCATTAAAGATTGGGGATTAGAACTTCAAAGAAATGCGATTATCACGAATAGCAAAATGGAAACAAATCTTCCAGGTATATTTACCGTTGGTGACATTGCCACATACGAAGGAAAAGTGCAAATTATCGCAACAGGATTTGGTGAAGCTCCGATTGCTGTTAACCAAGCAATGGCATACATTCATCCTGAGAAAAGAATTCAAACCATTCATAGTTCTTCTCTTTTCTAATAATATATGATATAATGATGTATTCGTTTCCACTTTAAAGAATTGGAAACGTGGAAGGAGAGTTTTTTATGAAAAATACAAAAGAATTACATGAATATGCACTATCACTTCTTCACGAACGTGGAGTTGAGTTAGAAGAAATTGCAAAATTAGTTCATTTCTTACAAGAACCATATTTTCCTAATTTAACGCTTGAACACTGCTACAATAATGTTGAATTTGTTCTAAAAAAACGTGAAGTACAAAACGCCATTATTACAGGAATTGAGTTAGATAAATTAGCAGAAAAAAATCAACTATCTCAACCATTAAATGATATTCTTACAAAAGATGAAGGTTTATATGGTGTAGACGAAATTCTTGCTTTATCTATCGTAAATGTATATGGTTCTATCGGATTTACAAACTATGGTTATATCGATAAAGTAAAACCAGGAATTTTAGAATTATTAAATGATAAATCAAGTGGCTACTGCCACACTTTCTTAGATGATATCGTAGGTGCTATCGCAGCAGCAGCAGCAAGTCGTGTAGCCCACGGATATCCAGAATACCAAG
>NZ_CAUPZT010000030.1:0-18973 GCF_963515615.1 uncultured Granulicatella sp.
TCTCTACTCCCTTATGATCAACTTCTTCCTTACGAGCAGCAGTTACAGTTGGTGTTTTTCCGTCTACCCCATCTCTAATGACTGCAAGAGGTCTGTCAGGATTTAATGGTTGACCTGGATGAGTTGGATCTTCTTGATAAACTTTTGTTTCTTTACCTTCTTTTACAGTTATTAATGATTTCCCATCACGTCCGGCTTGACCTGTAGCTCCATCTTGTCCGTCTTTGACAATGGATGTTTGAACAAGTGTATCTGTACCTTCTGTGTAGTTTCCGTCTCCATCTTTGTCAATGTAGAATGTTAGGGTTGTTTGTTTTTTCGCTTCATCACGAACAGCTTTGACTTTTGGAGTTTGTCCGTCTACTCCGTTTTTAACGGTTGTTGTTAGGGCTGGGCGTCCTTCTGGTTGAGTGATGGTAATAGTATGTGTGCCATCATGGTTGTCTGTTACGGTTACTTCTGGTGTGAAGCCGTCTTTACCATTTTCACCTTTATCCCCTTTTGGTCCTTTGATGTTTCCTGCTTGTTCCCAAGTGTTGTTTTTCTTAACGAAGACATCTCCTGTGGTAGTATTTACGAATGTATCTCCGTCTTTTCCGTCTCTTGGTGTTGGATCTGCTTTTCCGTTTAATACTTCTTTACCATCTCGTCCAGCTGCTCCTGTAGCTCCATCTTGTCCGTCTTTGACGATGGATGTTTGAACAAGTGTATCTGTGCCTTCTGTGTAGTTTCCGTCTCCATCTTTGTCAATGTAGAATGTTAGGGTTGTTTGTTTTTTCGCTTCATCACGAACAGCTTTGACTTTTGGAGTTTGTCCGTCTACTCCGTTTCTTCCATCTGTACCATTATATACGTCTTTTGTATTGAGTACCGTATCGCCTTCATCAAATTCATCATTATTATTTTTATCATCATAAACCGTGATTCGAATTCCAGAACGACTTGATACACCTGCTGATTCAGCAGATTTCACTATATCATCTACTTTAATTTTCGGAGCTCTACCGTCTTTACCATTTTCACCCTTGTCACCTTTTTGACCTTTTTCTCCTTGAGGTCCTCTAAGATTACCGATTTTATTCCAAGTTCCATTATTTTTCTTATACACATCACCAGTAACAGCATCGATATAAGTATCCCCATTTTTACCATCTTCTGGTGTTGGCGCTATAATTCCACTTAATAATTCAGCTCCATTACGACCGTCTTTACCAGCCGCTCCATTTGCACCATTTTCAGCTGGTGGAATTACTTTTTCGCTTATTAATTCATCAATTCCTTCATCATACTTACCATTATTATTATTATCAAAATATGCTGTAACTTTTGTCCCTAAGTATTTTCCTGGTTGACTGTTTCCTGGTTGTTCTGATGTTTCTGGTTGTCCTGAAGTTGACGGTTGACTTGAGCTTGCCGGTTGACTTGATGTTTCTGCTGTAGTTCTTTCATCTGGATTATCTCCAACACTTCTCGTTCTTCTTGCACTTCTATTCAAATTAGAGTTTTCTTCTTTTAAATTATCTTTTTTAACTTCTTCTGATTCTTTACTTGTTGATGATTGAATACTAGCTTCATTTACCTCATTTATTCCTTTTGGAATATCATTGGATAAATTTTTATTCGTAACACTTGCCTCTGTATTTGTTTGATTCCTACTAGTCGGTGAATTTACATTTGATACCATTTCTTGTTTTGGAAGTTGTGGTGCTACAATCTCTGAAGCCTGTACACTAATCCCCGATAAAAAGAAAAATCCCGATAACACAGCAACACTTGCTACACCCATACTATATTTTCGAATACTATATCGAGTAAATCCTTCCCTAGTATTCTCCTCTATTCTCCATTTTGCCTTTTTTGCTTTTACCATTTCTTTCTCCCCCTATTAATATTCATCAAAAAGAATTATGTAGAAATAACTAGGTTTTATTCCTTATAACTCACACTTCTTTTCTCTTTGAGCATAGTATAAAGTTATAACTTATTAAAAATCAATCCTATTAGCTATTAGTATTTTTTCATCAAAAGGGAAGAATTTTTATACTATTATTTTTTTTCATTCTGAGGGAAAGATTTTTATACTATTAATTTTTTTCATTTAAAGGGAAAAATTTATGATTTTTCTTCATTCTTTAAATAACTAACAAAAGTTAAAGAAATTATATCTCATAAATGAATATTCTTTATAAATCAAGTTATATAATTAGAATATTCGGTATTTTTCCCTTTATTATTTTTTTATTTTATAGTATTCTACAGCTAATAAGTCATAAATATTTGGGAGGCTTTATGAGAAATTTATTGTCATCAAAAGAAAAAAGACAACTAGAATTAATGGAATTTTTAGTAACATCTCATGAATGGATTCATTTAAAAAATTTAGCTGAAAAATTTCTTTGTACAGAACGTATTTTGAAACAAGATTTAGCAGAATTAAGAGATATCTTTCCTCAAGTAACGATTCACTCTTCAACTAATGGTATAAGAGCTCAATTTTCTAAAGAAGCTAGTATAGAAGATATTTATCGTCATTTTTTAATTAATTCACAGACTTTTTCATTACTCGAATACATCTTTTTCCACGAAGGGGAAAATATCTCTGAAGTTAGTAATGCATTTTACACCACTCCAGCTAATCTATATAGAATTGTAAGTAAAATTGTTAAAGAAAGTAATCCACACTATCAATTTTCAATTCAATTAACTCCTCTATCTATTACAGGAAATGAAATTGATATTCGTTATTTTTATGCACAATATTTTTCTGAACGATATCATTTTCTAGAATGGCCCTTTTCTGATTTTGATGAGGAAGATTTAAATGACTTCGCAAAATATTTTTATGCACCAACAAATTATCCAATGGGATTTGCTATATTTCATATGTATAAATGGATGGTTATGATTGGAATTTATCGTGTTAAAAATAAACATTTTGTTCCAATTCCTGATAATTTTTATAATGATGTATTTCCCTTATACGAACAATTACCTGATTTACAAGAAAAGTTAACTTACTTTTCAAATAAATTTCAAATAGAAATCACTCCAGAAATTTTAGCTCAAATTTTTATTTCATTTATTCAAGAAAGTATCTTTTTAAGTCCAGAAGAATTTTATCATTCTTTAAATGATAGTGACTATGCACAAAAATCATATCGTTTATTAGACGAAATGTTATCCAAAATTGAAAATAGAATACACATTCAATTTCATAATCGCAATGATTTAATTTGGTATATGCATAATACGGTACATTTAGAACGCCAAGAGACTTTTACAGATCCTCTGTTGTTTAATCAAAAGCAAAAAACGATTCAAAACTTCGAATTTCATTTCTCTGAAGTTTTTCAAATTATGAAAGAAGAAATTGTTGAATATTTAAAAATCATGAATCGAACGCATACAGCCGAACATATTAATCACTTAATGTATACCCTATTTACTCATGGAGAAGATACTGCCGTTCAATTGTTAATGAATCGTCCTCCTATTAAAGTGTTAGTGATTAGTAATTTTGACCATGCACTCTCAATTACTTTAACAAAAATCCTTTCGTACTATTGTAATAATCGTTTTATTTTTGAAAATTGGACTCAAGTTGATCTTTCAACTGAAATTTTAAATCAAACAGATTATGATATTATAGTTGCAAACTTCTATATTGAAGGTTTAACGAAAGAATTTATTTGTCATAATAATTTAACGATTATGGAATTAGTCAACTACTTAAATACATTATCTAATTCATTTTAAAACAAAAAATCTCGCCAGAATAACTGACGAGATTTTTTATTATAATGGAAATACCGCTACACCAAGAATTGTTTTATCGAAATTATGTAATTCTTGTAATTTCTTTTCAAAATCAACATAACGAGTCTTACCAAATTCTTCTACAAATAAGTAAGCATCAAATTGACAAATTCTTTCAAAATTAGAAGCTTCCACATATTCAATCATTACATCTTGAATTTTATTCTCCCATTGTTTTGCAATTGCTTTACTTGAAGTTACAACAGCAAACTCTCCATAAGTTTCTTTTTTATAACGAATTAATTGACGGAGTACTTCAGCATTTTCAATTTCAAAGATTTGTTGCATATCATATTTTTTGAAATCACCAGTACGGTTCATTGTTGGATTAAATAAATACCAAACAAAGTTGATAAAGATAACAATGAATCCTGCTAAAACAAAAACAATGACCATTCTTAAAACTAATTGTTTCATATTAAAGTTAGAAATTGTAGTTTCACTACCCCCAACTTCTTGAGAATTTACTGTATTTAATTTTTGAATCGTCACATCTTTAAAAATATCTTTATAACTATTCATTAAAGCATCCACTTTTTTCTCAATTAACTGATTTAAAGTTGGACTTGTTGTTAATGCTTTTACCGAAACTCCTGTATAGTCCCCTAATGAAGTGACAATAATTTTCTTTTCCCAGAAATCAACATCTGAATTTCTTAATTGAGTGGCATTACTTGCGATTTCACCTGCAAATGTTGCAACTTCTTGATCGGTTGAATCATTAAATAAATATGCACCATTCATATTAGAACTAATTAGTTTAGAATAAAAGAAACTAAATTGATCATTCTTAATATTAGCTTCTGTTTTAAATTCTTTTTCTGGTGCATTAATTTTATAAATAATATAACTTGAGTAACTTGTATTATTTTTTACAACTGATTTTGACGTAATGGCTTTATAACTCATCGGTACAGCCATTAAAATAAATAAAATGAATACTGCAATAGCATTCCACTTTTTCTTTTTCTTTAAATTAGCTAATAAATCAGCTAATGAATAATTTTCAAACATTTATGTAACCATCCTTTGCTAATGTTGTATGATAAATTGGTTTCTTCATTGAATAGGACATTAAGAAAATCACAATAACGACTGTCCAAAATTGCATTGTGAATAAACTAAAGAAACTTTCTGAGAAACTACTTCTCGCCATAAAGAATAAATTTCCAAGAACTAATAACGAGACCGTAAATCCAAGTAGATTTTTACGATAAGCTGAATTCAGTAAAGCTATTAAAATAAATCCTAAAATACAGCTTGCTATCATTAATCCAATAAAACCATAGTCCGTATAAATTTCCATCATGTAACTACTTCCAATACCATGTCCATCTAAATATTGTTGTTTTAATACAAGATACGAAATATTATGAGCATAACTATTACTTTCTAAGGCTAATTCAATACTATTCGTTGTTGCTTTAAAAGCTTTAGTTCCTAATACATTCATACCAATACTACCACGATAGAAATAATCGATAATAGGTCCAAATGTAAAGTTTCTCATTTCTCGAATTGGTAAACTACTACGATAGAGGTAACCTCTGGCTAAAACTCCAAAACTAGTTCCTTGTTTATAAATAAAATCAACTAATAAAGCAAAAATGCTGTCAAATTTTAATTTTGCTCCATCACGAACATAGTTCATCGCCCCCATGGCAAGCATTAAGACTGGAGTTCCTATTCCTAGAGCAATTTTTTCTCTACGTCCAAGCCAAACTTCTTTTTTATCAGAGTAATGACGCATGAAGAAATATACAAAGGCAAATAATAAACTTAAAATAAATGGATTTCTCGTTCCAATCACTAAATGAATCATATTTGCTGCAACATATAAACCTAGCATAAATATCGATACTTTTTTAGATGGTTTTGTTGCTAGATACACACATAATGCATAGAACATAAATGCTGATAATAAATAAGTGAAGTAAGGTAATTTACTTGTAAAATTTGCATAATAACCATAATAAGTTGTCTGTAATCTAAAAATTAACCGTTCGACTAATCTTAATACATAAAATGGATATGTAAACAGGAACACGGTTAGTGAAACTCTTCTAACTTGTAAAATCAAACGTGCATAGGAATTTTCATTAACTGGCTTTTCCTTTTTACGGGTAAAATATCTAACCCCTATCATTCCGCCTAGCCATAATCCTAATAAAGAAATAAGTATGACATTAAAGGTAAATACATACGCATCTTGTTGGTATGTTTCAAAACTTCCAGTTCTTAAATAATCAATTAATGGTCTTGAAAATAAAAACACAAAAATTGTCATATAAAACAAGGCATGAATTAATTGATACTTTAAATGATGAAAACAAAATAATGTATGTGCAATAAAAACCATCACAACTGTATATAATAATGTTTCTAAATGATTATTATTTAAATAAATCAAATAAAAAGCAATGGCTAAACCATAGCAAAAAGTTGTAAGTACTGCATGAAGTTTTCTTAAAGAATCCGGCATCTATCTAACTCCTTTCTTCTTTTGATGATTGAAATAACTCCTCTATTTGTTGCAGTTGTTTTTCAATTGTAAATTGTTCGATAAATTCTGAATAATTCTCAGATATTTTTCTTTCTCCAGTAATATATTTTTTTAGGGCATCAATAGCTTCTTGATTGGTTTCTATCACTTCTCCAAATTGACCCTCATTCGATAATTCTAAAGCTCCACCAACATTTGTGGAAACAAAAGGAATTCCTAATGTCACTGCTTCTACAACGGCTCCTGAAAATCCTTCTTGCTTCGATAAAGAACATAAAAGTTTCGCTTGTTTTAAAATAGAATAAGGATTCTTCTGATAACCTAAGAAATGAACTTTATCCTGTAATTGAAGACGTTCTACTTCTTCTTTCAAGAAGTTCTCTTGTTCACCACTACCAATATAGTATAAATGAACGTCATTTACATCAGTTTGTAATTCTTTAAAGACTTCTAACACACGATCTGTTCCTTTTAAGTCTTCCAAACGTCCAATCACACAAATACTATTTTTTTCTAATGTAACTGGAGTAGTTTCTTCTGATTTTTCCAAAAGTGCCGTAAAATCGTAGCCATTATAAATCGTTTGAAGTTTATTTTGAAACATTGGATATACTGTTTCAATCGATTCTCTTGTTTTTTTAGAAATGGCAATAATCTTATCTGCATGACTTAATTGTTCAAAATGATTGTTACGATAATGAGCTTGTTCTTCTTTCAAAAAGGCTTCGATACTTCCATGTATCCAAGCAATTTTTTTCACTTCTTTTCTCTTAGAAAAAGGAAAAGCAGGATTCATGATAGTAAAAGAAACTTCAATATCATAATCATCTTGGACTAGCAAATTTCTCACTAAATATGGAAAATAAATTCTGAAACGCCATAAAATGGCATCAATGAATCGTCCATAACTTTTCTTCTTATACGGTTTTAAAATGCTAACTCCTTCAGGAACAGCTTCATATCCTTTATCAAAATGTTCCATTTCTAAAATATCAATTTGATATTTCTCTAAATCTAAGTTGGAAACAATTGTAGATAGAATTTTTTCAGCCCCTCCTCCTAAGGAAAACGACCATAAAAAGAAGAGTATTTTTTTCTTACTTGCCATAATATTCACCTTTATAATGCGTATAGCTTTTTTCTAAATCAATGAGTACCGCATCATGATGAGCAACCTGTTTTTCTACAGGAGGTGGTGTCATATAATCTCCAAAAGCAGTTTTTAAATAAGCATCATACCCAACAGGAATTGGTAATTCCGTTTCTTCAAATGGAAGCCACAATGCATCCTCGAAACTAGAAATAGGATACTTCTTCTTCATATAGTATGGCCCAGAACACAGTTCAGTAATGCCATCACTTTCTTCTTTTGTATATTTCGTCATTTCAGCTTCAGCTTTTTTCCAAATTTTATAACGCAATTTTTTAGATGGAACAAGTGCTAATAAAGTTTGACTTCCCCATTTCATAATTCCACCATGTTTTTCTGGAATGGTTTGCGCACAAAATAGTGAATAGACTAAAGCAGCTATCACTTGTTTTTTTCGTGATAGCCCATTAGCTGGATAATAATCCAATGGAAGTACATCTAAAGCTAATCCATGTGGAATATCCAAATCTTGTTGATAAGGTTTGATACATGTTGTTTGTGTATCTCTTATTGTAATAAATAAATTACGGTCGATATAATTTTCATTACTTTTTGAAAGTTGATAACGACTATCTGCCTTTTGTGTCCACAGTTGTGCTAATTTTTCATAATCTTTTCTTGGCATAAAGAAATCTAAGTCATCATCCCAAGGAATAAATCCTTTATGTCGTAGAGTCCCAATTGCTCCTCCACCACATAAGTAGCATAGTAAATCATTTTCCTTACAAAATTGAACGAAATACTCTGCCATTTCTAAACACTTCGCTTGAAGTGGTTCCATGATTTCACCTCATTATTAAATATCCCATTTTGCAACTGTCTTAAATGGTGTAACAGTATCTTCTTCGAAGAAATGATAAATGTCTTGGATATCTTGAATTTTATTTGATTCATGAATAATTAAATTCAATCTTGAATGTACTTGAGGACGTTCCATCATTTCAACGGCTCCTTCAAAATCTTCACGTCCTGAACGTGAACTACCCACCCAAGTTAAACCTTTTTCTAATATATCTCGTGTATTTAATGGAACTTCAAACTCACTTACTCCCATCATAACAACTGTACCTTGAGGTCTAATATGTTTAATAATATCTCGATAAGCTTCTTGTGTTCCCGTTCCACCAACGCATTCAAAAGCATGATCAAACGTGAAGTCATCTTCAATTTCACTCACATCATATACTTCATCTACAAATGAGAATAAACGTAATTTATCATGATTTTTTCCAACTACAATAATCGTTGAGTCAGGGAACTTTTCTTTTGCTAGTGTTGCAACAACATAGGCTAGACTTCCTGAGCCCCATACCACAATGCGGTTTCTTCTTGAATGTGCTACTTGTTTCATTCTTGTAATACCATGAATCCCAACGGAAACAAATTCTGTAATCGCAGCTACTTTTGATGGAATTGTTTCATATTTAACCACACGATTTTTAGGAATTGTGACAAATTCTCTCATAAACCCATCATGACCACTTGAACGAAAATATCCGCCAGTTACATAATTTTCATAAAATTCTGTTCCCTCTTCAAATTCTTTTGGAGGTTGGTTTGGAATCATGACAACTTTATCTCCAGGTTTATATGTTCCTGAAGCATCACTTACAACAATTCCACAACATTCATGAATTAATGCCATCGGTAATTTCTTTTGCAAAATTTTCGGTGGTCGTGTCCCTTGGAAATAACGTTGGTCTGCATGGCATAGTGCAATATAATTTGGTCTAACAACTACTGTATCTTCTTGCTCCATCTCAACGTCTTCATATTTCACAGAAAAATAATGCGGACGAATCAATTGATAAACTCGATTAATCACTTAGATCTCTCCCAACATCGCTTCAGCAATTTTTAAATCCGTTACTGTAGTAATTTTAATATTTGAATATTCCCCTTGAACAAGTCCAACAGGAGTATTATTTAATACAAACACTTTACATGCATCTGTTAAAATTTGTTTTACTTCTTCTTCCATCGATTCATAAATATTTACAAATGTACGAATTTTGAAAGTTTGTGGCGTTTGTCCTTGATACATATGTGTACGATTTGGAATAGAAGAAATAACTTTTCCATCGACAGATTCAACAATTGTATCATTTGCAAGAACGACTGTATCTGCTACATCATATTCTTTCATAGCAGCAATATTTTCTTGAATCATACGATAAGATACAAATGGACGAACCGCATCATGAGTAATTAAAATGTCATCTGTCGTTTCATCAGATTTTTCTTGAATATCATGAATAATATTCATAATACTATCATTTCTATCTTTTCCACCTGATACAATACGAATTTTTTCTTTTTGTGTCGGAACATATTTATGGAGCAAATCTTCAAAGTAAGTCATCCAATTAGGATGAACCGCTACATAAATAATATCAATTTCAGGAACAAATAAGAATTTTTCAACAGTATGCATAATAATTGGTTTTTGACCTAATGTTAAAAACTGTTTAGGCATATCTTGAATTCCCATACGTGTTCCCGTTCCACCAGCAAGTATTCCAGCGTAAATCATTTGATTTCCTTCTTTCTATGGTGTAGTTATGGTGTAGTTAAATAAAATAGGTTTTCTCTTTGTTGTAATAATGGATAAGTTTTAACAGGTTTTTGACCTAAATATTCACGGATTAAATTGGATTTTTCTAATAATTCTTCATCTGTAGCATAAGAATAATAAATTTGTTCTCCTATTGAATTCGTTAATAACAATGAACGTTCTTCAATAAATGCTTGCTCTAAATGGTCAAATGAAGGTCCATATGTGTTTTTCAATGCCATAATTTTTCCAATTGGAATATCCGTTTTAACATTTTTACTTACAGCGTTCATAATTTTTTCAAAATTCGTAATTGAATTAAAGGACATCATTTTTTTCACTAATTGTTCAATGACAATTCTTTGACGTTTTTGACGACCGTAATCTCCTTCTGGATCATCATAACGCATTCTTGCAAAGCGTAAAGCACTTTCGCCATCTAATAATTCCTTTTTCCCTTCTTCAAAAGAACGACCTTCATATGTAAAGGTTAAAGGACTAGTTACTTCAATTCCACCAACTGCATCGACAAATTCCATTAAACCAGACATATTAATTTCCATATAAAAATCAATGTTTGTATCAAATAATTTTTCTACAGAATTAATCGCCATTTTAGCTTGTCCATAGGCATAAGCATGATTAATTTTGTCATAGTAATTCATTCCAACAATCTCTGTATAAGTGTCACGTGGAATACTTAATAATTGTGCTTTTTTCTCACTTGGATTCGATGTTAATAATAACATAGTATCACTTCTACCATCTTCAGTTGGTCGACCATACGCACCATTATCAATCCCTAATAATAAAATATTAATAGGTTTAGCATTTTCAATAATTTCTTGTGCTTCTTCTTCAGTTCTATTCCCCACATCTTGAGTAATCGTATTAATTGTTTGGTGGAATAAATTTAATTTGTCAGCAAATACGATTGAAGTGCCTACCAATAATGCTGTTATTAAAATAAATATAAATAAAAGTTTTCCTTTTTTCTTCTTTTGTCTTCTTTTGGATCGAAGACCAAAATCATGATGTTCTACCATTTACTTTCCTCAAATTCTATTATTTATTATGGTTGATTAGTTGATGTAGATTTTTCTACTGCAGCTGGTTTAGGTGCAATAGTTGTATTTGTAGGTGCTGGTGCGACTTCAACCGTTGAAGACTCAACTTTAGTCGGAGCTACTGTTGTTGGTTGTACTTTTTGAACACCTGTTGTTGTCTCAACTTTTTTATCATCCGCTTTTTGAATTGTTGTTGTATTTTGAACATTTGTAGTCTGTTGTGTTGTTGGTGTTGTTGGAGTCGTCGGAGTTACAGGAGCCGGTTGAACTGGCTCTACATACTCATCAGCAGCCTCTTCTTGATAAAATGGCTGACTAACCGGTTGATGTTTTTCAACATCTGGTGTTATTTGTGCCTCATTTGTTTCAATATGTTTTAATGATTCAACTTTTGATAAATCTAAAGATTCTCTTAAAACATTTGAGATACGTAATCTTTCTTCTTCAGGGACAACAAAATAGTAAACTCCACCAATCATTGTTCCTGAACCACTAATTTTATCACTTTCAAAATTTTTCAACGCTTTTGGATAATTATTTTTTATCGATAATAATTTATCAAGTGTAAAATTCGTACGAACTGAATTTTCTAATGTTTTTAAAATTTCTTCATAACGAGTTACTGAAGTAATATTTAATAGTTTTTCTAGTAATTTTTGAATCACATATTGTTGACGTTTTTGACGTCCCATATCTCCTTCTGGGTCATCATAACGCATTCTGGCATATCTTAAGGCAGCTTCACCATCAACGTGTCTGTCTTCTCCTTCAGTAAAGGATTCTCCTTCATATGTGAAGGTTAATACTGGTGTAATATCTAAACCACCAACTGCATCAACTAAGCCCATTAAACCACCCATATCCACCGTTACATAGTAATCAATTGGGAGATTTAACATATTCTGAACACTATTGATAGACATTTTTTCTTGTCCAAATGCGTAAGCATGGTTAATTTTGTCATTTATTCCATATCCAATAATTTCTGTATAAGAATCACGAGGAATACTTACAATGGTTGTCCTTCCTAATTTTTCATTGACAGTTACGACTAACATCGTATCACTACGACCTACTTCCGTACCACGTCCATATGCTCCATTATCAATTCCTAATAATAATACTGAAAAACTATCATTATCTTTTATTTCTTTTTCACGAAGATTGACCGTTTCAACTTCTTGGTGAATAACATTTTCTACTTTAGCTAGTCTTGCACGAATATAAACTCCTGCAAGAGTAATAAATGTAGCAGCGAGAACAACAAAAAATATTGCCCATTTTCTTCTTTTATTTTTCAAAATTTTGTTACGAACATGATTTTCTAATCTACTCAAATTTTTCAACCTCTCTTTTATCTACAATCAATTCATTATACCATAATTCCGCCATTTCATGAGAGGAGATTTACTACTTTTTAATAAATTTATTCCTCCATAGTTGAAAAATAGCTTTTCTTCCACCAAAATCCTTCAATCCATCCTCTTATTGTCCCTATTCCATAAGAAATATGTACAGAAATCATTAAAAATGGAATCAATAAACGAGTAATATGGAAAGGATGTGTCGAAATTTCAAATAGTGACAATCCAATAATCGCTAATAAATAAATACTTACTAATAATAAAAATGGTAATGCAGAAATTCCAGCAACTAAAATCGTTGCTAATAATATACTTACAAAAACTCCAGGTACAAAATGGAATAGTGATAAACATTCACGACATACGTGACTCGTCAAACCAATCCAATAACCATTACCAAATTTTTGTTTTAACATTTTTGAGTAAGTTGGTCGAATATATTGAAATGATTCAATCGAAGTATCATACCAAATTTTAAATCCATTTTTACGGATACGATAATGAAACTCATTATCTTCTGTACGAACTAACTTTTCGTCAAAATATCCAACTTTATCTACGACATCTTTATGATACATTCCTTGGAATACAGAATCGACATAACGACTCTCATCACCTTTACGATAATTAGCAATGCTACTACCTAATGCAGATTCTTCAACGATGTGTAATGTTTTTGCCAATTCATCATCTGTTTCAACAATCGTTGGTCTTCTTCCACCACAAACTCGTTCTCCTGTTTGGATTACTGCTACATTATTTTCTATAAAATTTTCTGGAATATGTGAATGTGCATCGATTTTCAAATAACAATCTCCATCGGAATGTTTAAACCCTAAATTTAAACCTGTATTCAAAGTTTTTTTAGGATTATCAAAAATTTTAATCGCATAAAATTCATGTTGATAGGATTCTTGAAACTCATTCATTAAACTTCTTGTACGATCTGTTGACATCGCATTAATTAAAACAATTTCAATTTGTTTATGAGGGTAAGTTTGATGGATTAAACTTTCAAAAATTGCTGGTAAATAATTTTCTTCGTTATAAGCGCTAATTGATACTGAAACTAACATAAATTCTCCTTAATCTGTGTTTATGAAAAGAAGGCTGGAGCATTGTCCAGCCTTCTCTATTTTATTTCTTTTTATTCGCAATATCAATCAATTCATCATGTAATTCTTGTTCTGAATAATCTTCAAATTTTTCAATAAAGTCATATACACGATCAATTTTTGAATTGTCTGCAATTCCGATATGAATTTTAGGGAAAATTTGTTTTGGATTAATTTCTCCCTCATTCAATAACTCTTCATACATCTTTTCACCAGGACGTAATCCAGTAAATTTAATTTCAATATCATCTTCACTGTAACCTGATAAACGGATAAGATTTTTCGCTAAGTCCACAATACGAACTGGTTTACCCATATCTAATACGAAAATTTCTCCACCACGTGCTAGAGAACCAGCCTGAATGACTAATTGTGCTGCTTCTGGAATCGTCATAAAGTAACGAACGATATCTGGGTGAGTTACTGTAATTGGCCCACCTTTAGCAATTTGTTTCTTAAATAATGGAATAACAGAACCTCTTGATCCTAATACATTCCCAAAACGTACAGCTACATATTTCGTTGAATCACTCTTCGTTGCCATATCTTGAACAATCATTTCGCATAAGCGTTTTGTTGCGCCCATAATATTTGGTGGGTTAACAGCTTTATCTGTTGAAATCATTACAAAAGTTTTTACTTTTGCATGATTCGCAGCTTCAGCAACATTACGAGTTCCTAAAATATTATTTTTCACCGCTTCTCTTGGATTAATTTCCATTAAAGGCACATGTTTATGGGCTGCAGCATGGTAGACAACATCTGGGCGATATTTTTCCATCACTTCAAAAATACGTTTTCTATCTTGAACATCCGCAATGACAGGAGTAATTCTAAAATGCTCAGCATATTTTCCAAGCAATTCCATATTTAATTGATAAATACTATTTTCTCCATGTCCTAAAATAATTAATTCTTTTGGACGGAATGAAGAAACTTGTCGACAAATTTCAGAACCGATTGATCCACCAGCTCCAGTTACTAAAATGCGTTTCCCACGTAATTGTTTTTCAATTAACGTTTGATCCAATTCAACTGGATCACGTCCTAGTAAATCTTCAATTTCAACATTCCTTAATTGTTGTACATGTAAGTTTCCTGACATGACTTCATCAATATTTGGAAGAATGACACATTCTGCTCCAGTTTTACGTGCAATATCGTATACTTCATTTAGCTTTTTATTCGGTAATGAAGGCATCGCAATAACAACTTTAGTAATTCCCATCTGTTGAACAATTTTTTCAATATCTTTTGTAGTTCCTAAAATTCGAACCCCATAAATATCTTTTCTTTGTTTTTCTTGATCATCATCAACAAAAGCTACAGGCATCATTCTCATTTTTGGATGCATTAACATTTGACGAACTAATAAAGTTCCTGCTGCTCCTGCACCAACAATTAACGTTGGTTTCGCATTTTCCATAACAACACTATCTACAAAGTACTCTCTGAAAATACGCATTGACAGACGAACGCCACCAACAGCACAAACTAATAAAAGCCATAACACAACCACAAATTGCCAAGTCACTAAAGTTTTAAACCAGACAATTCCTGCAATTGTTGAAACAATGACTGCAGCGCTGACACATTTTACAACTGTTATTACTTCATACACACTGGCATATTCCCAATCTCTCCAATATAAATTTAGAAAATATGAAAATACATAATAAGCTGTCAATGATAACAATGCCGTAACTGTTAATGCATGGATATTACGAATTAAGCCTTCTGTTACAAGTCTAAAACTTAAAAATACAGAACCTAGCACGATGATCGAGTCTAATACAAATAATAATAATATTTTTAATCGATTATTCATCTACACCTCTCCTTATTCCACCACTATGCTTCTAATACTTCTTGAACAACTTCTTTATAGTTTCGCACAATATATTGAATATCTTCGTCCGTTAGTAAAGTGTGTAATGGTAAGGTCACTTCATTTTCAAAATAACGATAAGCTTGAGGATAATCTTTAATATCGAATCCTAAGTTTTTATAAGCTGTTAATAATGGTAATGGCTTATAATGTACATTACATGAAATACCACGCTCTGCCATTTTTTCAATAATCAAACCTCTTTGTTCATAAGAAGCTCCATTTACTCTTGTAATATATAAATGTCTTGAAGATTCATACTGATCTGTTTGATGTGGTAAAACTTGAATAACATCAGATTTTAATCCTTCATCTAATTGATGTACGATTTCTTTTCTACGATTTAAAATTCCTTCGTAGCGTTCTAATTGAGCTAATCCAATAGCTGCCATAATATCTGCCATATTACATTTATATCCTGGAATTTCAATATCATATTCCCATGAACCTGGTTTTGTCTTCGCTAAGGCATCTTTTGTTTGTCCATGTAAAGAATAAATTTGGAATGCACGATAAATTTGTTCATCATCTAATCCGTTCTTAGGATTCCAAGTAATGCAACCACCTTCAGCAGTTGTTAAATTTTTAACTGCATGGAATGAATAAGAAGCAAAGTCCGCAACTTGAGCAATTGATAAGCCATTAATCGTAGTTCCCATTGCATGAGCTGAATCTGAAACTACAATGATTCGATTAAAGTGAGCTTGTAAGGCATTGTTTGCAGAGAATAGATCTTTTTTCTTTTCTACTACTTCAAAAATACGAGTATAGTCACAAGGAACTCCACCTAATTCTACTGGTATAATGACTTTAGTCGCTGGGGTAATCGCTTGTTCTAATAAATCATAATTCATTTCATAATGATTTTCTTGAATATCTACTAATACTGGAGTTGCTCCAACATGCTCAATCACACTACATGAAGCAGTATATGTATAAGCTGGAACGATTACTTCGTCTCCTTCACCAATTCCTAATACTCGTAAAGCTAATTCCAATGCAGCTGTGGCTGAATTTAAACACACTGTTTTTCCAGTTCCTAAATATGTTGCTAATTGTCTTTCAAACTCTTTTGTTTTTGGACCTGTTGTAATCCAACCTGATTTAAGCACTTCTGTTACTAATTCAATTTCTCTATTGCTAATATCTGGTGGTGAAAATGGTATATTTCTAATCATGTCTTTTAACCTCCGAATGTTCATTTACTATCTTAAAACAGCAAATACAGTTTGTAGCATTACTTTTATATCTTGAGTAATACTTAATTCTGAAATGTAATCAATATTATATCTCATTTTTTCTGGAAGAATTTTTTGAATATAAGCTTCATCTGCTGTTAATCCTTGTTCCATCCATTTAGAAATTTTATCTGCTTCATTTCTAAACTCAATACTTGATCTTGAAGTGATTCCTGCTGGTAATAATAATGTAACCATCATTTCTTCAGAATAGGCATCTACATATTTTTGAACTTCTGGACGAGTTCCAACAAATGTCATATCTCCTATCAAAACATTAATTAACTGCGCTATTTCATCCAATCTAAAATCTCTAATTTTTTTACCAATCTTAGTAATTCTTGAATCATTATCTTGAGTCACAAGTGGTCCCATTTTATCAGCATTCAGTATCATCGTACGGAATTTAAAAATTCTAAAGACTCTTCCATATGTTGTAATTCTTTGCTGTCGATAAAAGATAGGTCCACCATCTTCTAGCTTAATACAAATTGCTAAAACTAAAAATACAGGCGACAATATTACTAAAAGAATTAACGACAAACAGATATCAAAAAGACGTTTAAAAACCAACGTCGCTTTTTTCTTTTCTAATACCTTTACTGCTTCTAAAGTATAATGATTTTTCATAAACTGTGGCATTTGATGTTCTGTTCTCATATCTACTCCTCTCATGCCTAATAAACCTTCATCATTATAGCACAAATTCCATCACTGGAATAGCTTTCGCAAAGTTTTTTAATAAAACCAGGAAAGTTTTCTGAGTTTTTCTTAATATTTTTGATAATCATCCTTTTGTTTTTCATTGAGGTAACAAAAAAGACTTTTCTTAGTAACACTTAAATTTTACTTTGTTACATTTGAAAAGTCTATTTTCTTTTAAATCTATAAATTTGGAACTAAATGATTCCAAATTTCTTTTGCTAATAAATGTTTAGAAACTTTTGGCAATAAAATTTCTTCCCCATTTTTTGAAAGGATTGTCACTTGATGCAGATCCGAACCAAATCCAATACTTTGATCTGAAACATCATTGGCAATAATAAAGTCTGCATTTTTCTTTACTAATTTTTGTTTTGCAAATTCTATTACTTGATGCGTTTCTGCTGCAAATCCGATAACTGTTTGTCCTTCTTTTTTCAAACTTCCTAATTGTTTTAAAATATCTGGATTTTTGACTAGAGTTAAAGTAATTTCATCTTCATCATCTGTTTTTTTCATTTTTTGAGTAGCAGGTTCTTTTACTCGATAATCCGATACAGCAGCTACCATAATGGCAATATCTACTGATGGAAAATAATTCAACACTTTTTCTTGCATTTCTCTAGCAGATTCCACATACTCCATTTTCACTCCATTTGGAATAGGTAAAGCTGTAGTTGCAGAGATTAAAATAACTTCTGCTCCTTTTTTGATAGCATCTTCTGCTAAGGCATAACCCATTTTCCCAGAAGAATCATTCGAAATATAACGAACAGGATCAATTCTTTCTTTTGTTCCACCAGCTGTAATTAATACTTTTTTTTCAAATAGTGACTTGTCTTCTTCCTCAAATAAATTCAATTCTTTTATTTGTTGAAGAACTTCCTCAGGTTCGGGTAATCTTCCTTTCCCTGAATATCCTTCTGCTAAAAATCCCTCTGATGGTTCTATCATAATAACACCATCTTTTTGTAATTGGGTACAATTTCTTAGAGTAGCCGGATTTTCCCACATATGTTCATTCATAGCAGGAACGATTACTTTAGGAGCAGTTGTAGCAAGGAATGCACTTGTTACAAAATTATCTGCTATTCCATGAGCTATCTTAGCAATAGTATTAGCTGTAGCTGGAATGACAATTGCCAATTCCGTCCAGTCTGCAAAATGAATATGTTGAACAACAGATGGATCATTTTCGTCAAATGTATCCACCATTACTTTTTCTTTTGTTAAAACTTGAAATGTTAAAGGTGAAACAAATTGACAAGCTGATTGAGTCATTGCAACTTTTACTTGTGCACCTTCTTTTATTAATAATCTTACAAATAAAAGAGCTTTATATGCTGCAATTCCTCCTGTAACATACACAGCTACTTTCTTTTGATTAAGCATTCTTCATTCTCCGTTTTTCCATTAATTTTAAAAGAACTCCACCTACAACTGGTACAATAATAGCAGAAGCAATAGCTTCCGGAACACCATTTGTTCCAACAATGGTCATTAAAAATACTGGTAATTCACCAAGAGTTTTTTGTAATTTTTCAGCATATTGATTTCCTACAAGGAAATAAATTAA
>NZ_CAUPZT010000031.1:0-18132 GCF_963515615.1 uncultured Granulicatella sp.
TTTGGTGTAAATGTAACTTCTCCTGTTTCAGGTACAATTGTATACGTACCAATTTTATTAGTTGTCCCTTGTTCAAATGCATCTACTGTTGTTAATTCTGTAACTATATTTGTTCTTGGATCCACTAATTTAGCTGGATGTTTAGCAGAAGCTGTCACTGGTTCTTTGGCAGATTCTACATTAAACGTTGGTTTACCTTTTTGTGGTAGACCCTGTAAATTTTGACTATCAGCATTAACTGGAGTTGCGTTTACTGAAGTTGGAACTGTAACTTTAGGAATATATAGTCCATCCATCGATTGTCTTACATCATTAACAACTGGTGTTGCAGCTGTATCTTTAGAAATCCAGTCTGTTGTAGCTCCATTAGTATCTTGTCTACGAAGTGTAATACCATGAGCTTCACCTACAAATCCATCAGCTGGAGTAAATTCTACATTTACATCTATTTTATTGTCAGCGACAATAAATTTATAAGTTCCTTGACCAGCTACAGTGTATGTTCCATCAGCTGATAATGTAATCTCTTGACCTGTCTTATTATCAATATATACCGGTGGTGTATTCGTATCGATTGATGTATCAGTATTGAAGTCATATGAAGTTTTACCACGTGCTGTAAAATGAATCGATTCTCTTTGCGTTTCTTTTACAAGACCTTCAGTTGTTTTCTTTTCCCCAACAGGTGGGTGTGTGATTTGAGTTTTAAAGTCTTCAACTTCCCCTGTTCCAGCAATACCAGTTGGTTGCTCAATTGCTTTTGAACTAGTAGAAATACGTACCCTTGTTCCTAATTCCACTAATGATGGATCATCTACTGCATTATTATTATTAAATTGTAATGTTACAGGACCATCTTTAGTAATTGTTGCTAAATCAGAACGTTCATTTTCTTCGAATGTACCATTGTGGTTAAAGTCAATCCAACCGTAAATATGAGCTTCAGGAGCTCCTCCAGTATGAGCTTGAACTTGCAATGTATAAGAACCTTGACGTTCTCTGTTCATCTTAATGACTTGATTTGTTTGACCTTTTAAATTATCCGGTAAAATTTGATCGATACCTTCATCAGCTTCTTCTTTTGTATCATCCCCAAGCCAATTTTTTTCATTTCCCATATCCATATCTGGGCGCACGCTTCCTAAATATGGTTGCTTCACTTCGCTTCCATCAAAACTACTAATCGTAGTTATAGTATGAGTTGCCTCTCCATATGTTGCTGGTGCATCTCCTGAATCAACTGGTACAAACCCAATCATAGCAGCCTGATGTCCATCAGATACGATATACATACCAACTTCTGTTGCATCTTTTGTCATTATAACAGGTGTTGAGTTCGGTCCAGCATTGGTGACTGGTCCAAATACTCCTGAACCTAAACCACCTGTTTCTTGGTCTGGACTTGATAAATATTTGTATGCAATTCTTTTATTGTCTGGTCCGTACCCTTTCTTTTCATCCACTCCATGTTGCATCAAATCAAGATGGTTAGTTAAACTAACATTTCCATATCGCTCGGCATAAGTACGATAATCTCTATTTCCCACATCTACTGGAGAATAATGTCTTGCATCCCCACGGTTTTGTCTTATTTCAGAAATTAATTGCCAACCCGTTCCGTTTGTTGTAAAGATTACTGACTCCCCTGGATTAGCTGATTCACCATCTGTCATTACAACTGCTGGTCGTACTGGTTTTCCTCTATAAATCCCCGATATTTCAAACTGTGCCCCTATGCTATAAGCAACTTTTTCTGCTTTAATCGTCGTTTTTCTAGTACCAGTATCAACACCTGCTTTTTTAATCTCTGTCCATCGATCCATTGCTTTTGCGATAATGTTTACTTCTTCATTAAAGTCCCCAGCACCTACACCTCGATTTTTCATGTACCAATTTCGGGCAGTTGGATCATAAGTTGCTTTTTCTTCTTCTGTTGCACCAGCTGCTTCCATACGATTTTTATAAATTTCTGTTGCTTGGAATGGTTTTAATGATTTTACAGTAATTTTAATAAAGTAATCTTTCATGATTTCTTTTGTATAAACTGAACCTTCTTTTAATGCCATACTACCATCTGGTAATGTTTTAACATTTTGCCAATCTGCTAAATTACTAAAATCTAACCAACTTACTTGATTTAACATTCCTGCTGAAGTTTCCGCATTTGTATAATCTGATCTAACAACATTAGGATTATAAGGTTTAGCTATTGCATCTACAACATCCGCACCAATTCCAGTACTTGTAGAAGTTGTAGAAGTTGTAGAAGTTGTAGAAGTTGTAGCTCCATTAGTTTCTGTACCTGTTCTGAAGCCTACTCCTTCTTCCATTTTCTTACCATTACGGCTATCTTGATTTTTATTTTCTTTTACTGTTTCTTCAGCTTTGATTGACTTTAAAATAGAAGTTAATGAGCTAATTTGTTTTGCTTTAGCATCTACTTCTTGTTGATTAGCTGTAATTGAAGCTTGTAATTTTTTTGCTTCCTCGATTAATTTTTCAGCTTGTTCAATTTGTGATTTTTGTTTTTCATTTAAACGGATACGATCTACTTGTTCTTGTAAAGCTATCATTTTATCTAATAACTGACTTGTTTCAACTGTAGTTTTCTTTTCATTAGTTGGTTGTTCTTCTAATGAAGTTGCTTTTTCCATTGTAACATTAGTATTTTTTTCTTCTACTAATTCATTGTCAACAGATAGAGTTGCTTGATTCATTTTCTCTTCATTTGCTACAACTTCCTTTGGAGCTTCACTTACCTTTTCTTTTTGACCCTTTAGTGACGTACTAACAACTTCATTTGTTATCGGTTCATTAATTTCACTAGCTTCAACATGGAAGCCTAAAAAGAAGCCAGCTCCGACTAGTACACTAGCAGCTCCGACTTTTAATTTTTTGATAGAATATTTTTCAAATTTTCTACCAGATTTTTTTTGATTCATAAATTGATTATTTTTACCTAACATTGTTCACCTCAAAATAAAATTAGTAAACCTAATTCTACCCCCCCCCCCGCATTTTTTGTCAAATATTACGACTTTAATATATAAAAAATTAATTTTCGTGAATTATCCTTCAATTTTAAGTTCAAAAGCAACCATGCAGGATAATCCTCTATGATAGAATAACAAATCTATATAGTAGTCGTTCATAATATCCGCTATCCATCTACCTTACCAGTTCACGATAAGTTAAATTCTCTTTCTTCTTTACTTTTGGATTCGGAATTTATTTTCATCGTCACTGTACAACTCATAGAATTGCTTCATTCTGTAAAGTCCTTTCCGGTTCAATCTCTTTAATTCAGGATAGTTAGTGGAGAAAAATTTAGCCACATTAGGATTTGTGCTTAAGAAAATTAACTTTTTTGAAATAAGGAAATTTTTTTCTTATCCATATTACAAAAAAGATAACTCTCCGTACTATCACACACGTTTTCCATATTGGTATGACTACATTTTATAAATCTATCAATCCATAATGAGCATTTTTAATATAAGTTACTTTCCCACTTCAATTCATTTTTTCATATTTTTTCTTCCTCTCTCTATAGTTTAGAAGTATCTTCCTGTAACGTTTCACTTTATATACGCAAAAAAGGCGGAAAATATTTTTATTATAATTACGCAATCAATTCTAATTCAAAATTACATTGCAATCTCTATTAAAGTATTTAAACTATCTATAATCTCACTAAACTCAAATCCTTTCGCATATGGATTTTTGTTTTGATATCTTTTCCATCTCCATCTCTCTTTAATCAAAAATTCCTCATTAATATTTCTAATAATAACTTTTGCTTTTTCTTTTGAAACTTCTGTCTTTGTATAACTAAATGTCATAGAAACTGCTACTTTAAGTTCCTTTATATTTATAACTTCTAATTTATTTTTCAAGATAGCATAAATATCATAAAAATCTTTACTTCTACTATTATTTTCTGCTCGTGTAAATATTGTTTGAAGTTTTTCTGATAACACTGTTTCTAATGGATACATATTCAATTCAATAATATCACCTAAAATTGTGCTATATCTTTCTAACCTTGGTAATGGATAAATCGGATCTCCGGTAGCAATATCAATACTAAATGGAATTCTAATATTTGCTAAATATCCAATTACATGAAATCTAATGCCACCGTATTCGTCTTCCGCTCTAATTTCCTCAGCAGTACCATTTAATTCAAACCATATATCTTTTTTGTTAGTATCTCCCAATATTCCCTCTAAAATTTTTTTCAATTTTATTGTTTCTATTGGAAATCCCTTAACTAAAAAATCAATATCTTGTGTAGTTCTGTTTTGAACACCCAAAGAAAAAGTTAATAACATACCACCTTTAAGCATAAAATTTTCTCTATGTTCACTAATAGAAATTAACTTTAAAAATTCATCAAAAAAAATTTACTTAATACTAAATTATAATTTAAATCAAGTTCCTTTGCTCTATTCCTTAGTTTTTGAGTGATACTATCTTTATTCATATACAATCACCTCAAGTATTTCCTCTATTTTCTTTGCTATTCCAAAATCTTTTGCATATTTTCTCAGTTTCCAAATATCTTTAGAATCTTTCTTAATGTACAAATTCCAAGCTTTTGAAAATATCTCTGGATCTTGATTTTTTCTATCTCTTACTAAGTCGCAAATCGTTCTCTCCATATTATACGCAAATACAATATTTCCCATATCCGTTTCAATTTCACATTTACCTAATTCATACCATTCTTTTTTCACTTGATGGATAATAACCAAATTTTTAATACGCCATGCATTGTAACCTTGCTTTACTGTTACTTCGTTAGAAAATGGCAATCTATCTGTTAATCTATGCAAATATAGTGCTGTTTGATAGGAATAAATGCAAGCCTTATTTTGAAGTTGAAAGAAGTAAAGTTCATCATAATTATCAAAATTTGGATCAAAATAAACACCTCTTGTTACTCTTTCTAGCTCTCCTTTTTGCACCAAATTCGTAAGATACCATGAGTCAATTTTATTATCTGATACTTCCTTTGCTGTTATGATTCCTTTATTCTGTTTTATCATTTCTCTTATTTTATATTTATTCACTACTACCACTTCCTTTTGTGCTTTATTATATTTCAAACAACGCACAAAAACAAGGATTTGCATATTTAAAATTTTCATTTAATTAGCTTTTGTATAGAGTATAATTTGCAGATTTTTTATTATATTTATTCATTCATATTATTTCATCCCTCTCTATTATTTCAAAAGCATCTTCCAGTGGCATTCACTAAAAATGATACTTCACTTATATATACGAAAAAAAGGCGAAAAAATATCTTTTATTTCAAAAATTTCTATAAGATAAAATATTATTTTAATAACCATTCAATAACATCAATAGATTCAATTCCATCATATTCATTCTCATTTCCTTTATCTAAGTGTATATTTCTAATTTTTAGCTTTCGGTCAATACTCCACATACTATCTTTCTTTTTTTAAATTCATATACACTTAATTGCCATTCTCTTCAAGTTTAAGGAATCAATGCATTAAACTTATATTTTTGTAAACTTTTAGGAATCAATTCCCTAAATTTTTGTTTAACATTATTATTTATTCACCTAAAATAATATAGATATTTTTTAATACAAAAAAACGACTTAATCAACTGAGACTATCTCTCGTTCATTAAGTCGGTATTCATTATTTTTTATTTAAATTAATGATAAATAAGTTGCTACTACATTTTCAACTGTAAATCCATATTCTTTCATAACCGTATTTCCATTACCAGAAGCACCAAATTTATCAATCGTTACTAATTCACCATCAAATCCTACATAACGATGCCATCCTAAGCTTGCTCCCATTTCAATTGCAACACGCTTGCGAACTGAACTTGGTAATACTGCTTCTTGATATTCTTTTGATTGTTCTTCAAAACGATTCATAGCTGGCATTGAAACTACTGAAACATCATGTCCTGTTTCTCGTAATACTTTTTGAGCTTCTACCGCTAAATTCACTTCAGATCCAGTTGCAATCAGAATTCCTTGTGGAACTTCCCCTTCTTGAGGGCTCACAACATATGCCCCTTTATCGACTCCATCAAATGCTAATTCCAATGAATGTTCTAATACTGGAAGATTTTGTCTTGATAAGACTAATAAGGATGGTCTAGTAGTATCTTCTAAAGCTGTTTTCCATGCTGCAGCTACTTCATTTCCATCTGCTGGTCTAAAGACATTTGTATTTGGAGTTGCACGGAATCCTGCTAATTGCTCAATCGGTTCATGAGTTGGACCATCTTCCCCAACAGCAATAGAATCATGCGTGTAAACATAAATAGTTGGTAATTTAGATAATGCAGCTACCCTCATAGCTGGTTTCACATAGTCTGCAAATACAAAGAATGTACCAATATATCCTCTTGTACCACCATGTAATAAAATACCATTTAATGCAGCACCCATTGAAAATTCACGTACACCAAACCAAATATTACGTCCAGCATAATTACCAGCTTCAAAATCAGTATCTGCTTTATTCATTGTATTATTTGAAGAAGATAAATCAGCAGAACCACCCCAGAATGATGGAATATGTTTTCCTAATTCTTGAATCACTTCTTGACTTGTTACACGTGAAGCTTTTGCAGGACTGTTGAATTCATATTTTGGTAAGATTTCTTTCCAATCTACTTCAAGTTTCCCAGAAAAAGCTTCTTCGAATTGTTTGGCTAATTCTGGATATTCTTTTCGATAAGCTTCAAACAACTCTTGCCATTCTTGATAATCCTGTTCACCTGTTTGCACTAATAATTTATCAAAACGATGAGCAACTTCTTCTGGCACTTCAAATGGTGCATATTCCCAACCATAATTTTGCTTCATGATGTTAATACCTTCTTCTCCTAATGGAGCACCATGAACTTTATTTGTCCCTTGGTTTGGAGCGCCATATCCAATAATTGTTTTCACTTCAATTAAAGTTGGTTTTTCAGTTTCACCTTGTGCCTCTTCAATTGCTTCTGCAATTTCATCTAAGTCATTACCATCTTCAACAAGAATATAATTCCATCCTTGAGCAATGAATCGATCCTTCACGCTTTCATTAAATGATTTTGTTAATTCACCATCTAATGTAATATCATTTGAATCATATAACACAATTAATTTGTTTAGTTTTAAAGTACCAGCTAGTGAACTTGCTTCATAAGAAATTCCTTCCATTAAGTCCCCATCTCCACACATCACATAGGTATGATGATTCACAATTGGAAATCCTTCACGGTTATAAGTAGCAGCTAAATGCGCTTCAGCCATCGCCATTCCAACACCATTTGCAAATCCTTGCCCTAAAGGTCCAGTTGTTGCTTCTACCCCATCAGTATGCCTAAATTCAGGATGCCCTGGAGTTTTACTATTAAATTGACGGAAATTCTTAACATCTTCAATCGACACTTGATACCCTGAAAGATGTAATAATGAATATAAAAGTGCTGAACCATGTCCTCCTGATAATACAAAGCGATCACGATCGATCCATTTTGATTGTTTTGGATTTACTTTTAAATATTTTGACCATAATACATAAGCCATTGGTGCAGCACCAATTGGCAAACCTGGATGTCCAGAATTTGCGGCTTGAATAGCATCCACACTTATTGTACGAATCGTATCTACTGCTAATTGATCTACTTTATCAAACATATTAACACTCCTATTTAAATAATGATTTTTAAATTTATTACCCAAAATATTAAAGATTTATTCTTCGTTACGATGATGTAATCCTTTTTCTCTTTGAATTTGTTTTAATTTTTCAGGAGTTACATCGTTTCCTTGTTCATCCATAATCTTTAATCCTTCGATATGATTTCTCATACCACCTCGAAATGCTTCTAGATATTCTTGCCGTAATGCCTGTTGTTCCTCTTGTTCTAATGAAGTTAAACCAACAGTTTTCTTCTTACGTGCTAATTCGTTAATTCTCTCAATTTTCTTAGGATCTAACATTTCAGCCTTCCTTTCTTAAATTCTATAACACCCTTTTATCATACCATTATTTAAGCAAAAAGAAAACAAGCGAATATGCGAACGTTTGTTTGATTCGAGCTGAATTTTATGCTATTATAAGTGCAAACGAGAAAGAAGGTGATTCAATGTCAACTGGAAAAGATTCAAAACAATTAGATGTTTTACGATTTATTTATGAAGAAGTAAAAGAACATGGTTATCCACCAACCGTTCGGGAAATTTGTAATGCTGTTGGACTTTCTTCCACTTCAACAGTACATGGACACCTTGCACGTTTAGAAAAAAATGGTTTTATTCAACGAGATCCTAGTAAGCCTCGTGCGATTGAATTAACTCAATCAGGTCTTAGAACTATCGGAGCAAATGCCACCGCTATTCCAATGTTAGGAACTGTTACAGCAGGCTCACCCATTTTAGCAATTGAAGAAGCGAACGGATTCTTTCCAATCCCACCTGATTTGCAACAAGATGCGGATGATTTATTTATGCTAACCATCAAGGGAGATAGTATGATTAATGCAGGAATCTTTGATGGCGACTCTGTCATCGTACGAAAACAATCTACTGCTTCAAATGGTGAAATCGTCATTGCTATGACCGAGGAAGACACTGCTACTTGTAAGAGATTTTACAGAGAATCAGACCATATTCGTCTAGAACCTGAAAACGATCAACTCGATCCGATTATCTTACCAAATGTAACTATCTTAGGAAAAGTAGTCAGCCTCTATCGTAATCGTATTTTTTAATAACCTATCACTGATAAACTCTTTGTTATTAAAACGAAGAGTTTTTTATTTTGCTTTGAAAAAAGACTTTCTATAGCAGTACGAGACTGCAACGCTGGCTACTAGTGTCCTAGTACTACTATACTAGGAAAGTCTAATTACATATGTACTCTAATAAATATCCATTTAATAAAAAATATCTTTTCTAGTAAAAGATGCTAACAAACTGTCAATGCTTCTAGTATCTAAACTCTGCTATACATTTTTTCGTACTATTATAAATATAAAATAAAAGATAAAAGACTTTCTATAGTAGTATGGGCAATAGAATCTGTTTCAACAGATTCTATCGCAGGAAAATTTGAGACCTTAGGCTCAAATTTTAGCTATGAGACAGCAACGCTGGCTGCTAGCGTCCTAATACTACTATATCAAGAAAGTCTAATTACATTTAAACGCTCCCCCATGAATATCTGTTCTAACAGAAAAACCTCTCCTAGCAGTAAGCCAAGAGACACCTTTAGGTGGCTACTGGCGTCCTTTACTACTATATAGAAAAGTCAGTTACCAAGCGCTCTCTCATAATTATCCGTCCAAACAGAAAAGACTCTTATAGTAGTAAGCGTAAAAGTTGCCTAATCGGCAACTTTTACTAGGAACTTTCGAGACCTTAGGCTCGAAAGTTAGGCATGAGACTCGCTTTTGCGAGTCTGCTGCCGTCCTTTACTACTATAAAAGAGTCTATTTCGAATTCTTAAAATGTTTTTTGGACCTTCAACATATTTGTTGAACCTGTTTCTCCAACTTTAAGACCAGCTGTAAGAATTAATAATTCTCCTTTTTCAGCAAAACCTTTTTCTAATACAATATCATTTGCAAGTTTAAACATTTCATCAGTTGATGCAGGTCTATCAATTACAAATGGTTGAACACCCCATACTAATGCTAAAGCACGTTGTTGACGCTCAGTGTATGTGATAGCCATAATATTTGCACTTGGACGATATTTAGAAATCATTTTTGGAGTATGACCAGATTGAGTTGCAGCTACAATTGTTTTAACATCTAAGTTTTTAGCTGTATGCGCTACAGAACGAGCAATTGCTTCTGCTACATCTGATGCATCATAAGTTTTTAATTTAAATTTATCTTGTCCACGTAATTCACGTTCAGTACGTACACAAATACTTGCCATTGTTTTAACAGCTTCTACTGGGTAATCCCCTGCTGCTGATTCACCAGATAACATTACTGCATCTGTACCATCGAAGATAGCATTCGCTACGTCCCCTGCTTCCGCACGAGTTGGACGAGGATTACGTTGCATTGAATCTAACATTTGTGTAGCTGTAATTACTGGTTTACCACAAGCATTACATTTCTTAATTAAAGCTTTTTGAACAATTGGAACTTCCTCAGCAGGAATTTCAACACCCATGTCTCCACGAGCAACCATTAACCCATCAGATAAAGCTAAAATTTCATCGATGTTGTCGATACCTTCTTGGTTTTCAATTTTTGGAATAATTTGAATATGAGTTGCATTGTGTTCTTCTAATAAATCTCTGATTTCTTGAACGTCAGATGCACGACGAACGAAACTTGCTGCGATATAATCAATATCATTTTCAATACCGAAGATAATATCTGCTCTATCTTTTTCAGTAATTCCTGGTAATTTAGTGCTTACGCCTGGAACGTTAACACCTTTTTTGTTTTTAACAACACCGCTGTTATTTACAACTGTTACGATTTCACCATTTACACGGTCGATTTCAGTAACTGTTAATCCTACTAAACCATCGTCGATTAAGATAGTAGATCCAACTTGAACATCATCGATTAATTCTGGGTAAGTAATAGAAATTTTTTCTTTTGTTCCTAAAACTTGTGTCATTGAAATACGTAATACATCACCAGTGAAGAATTCTAAAGCTCCACCTTCCATATCATGTGTACGAATTTCTGGTCCTTTTGTATCTAATAAGATAGCAATCATTCTACCAGTTTCTTGACGTACTTTTTTGATGTTATTAATACGTGCTAAATGTTCTTCATGGTCACCATGAGAAAAGTTTAAACGTGAAACGTTCATTCCTGCTTCTGCTAGTGCTGTTAATTTTTCAATTGATTCACTTGCTGGTCCAATTGTACATACAATTTTCGTTTTTTTCATAAATAACTACTCCTTAATTAAAATGAAATTTCTTTATTTAATTGATATAATTCTAAGTTTGGTAGATGTTTTCCATTTGCTAATGTTTCAACGATATCATTATAAACTACTTGTTCGCCACGAACACCAACGCAAACTCCACCAACGCCTTCTTTTAATAAGTCAATGGCTTTTGCACCTAAACGACTTGCTAATACACGGTCACGAGCACTTGGAGATCCACCACGTTGAACGTGTCCTAATACTGTTACACGAGTATGGAAATCATCATCGTATTCCCATAATTTCTTAGCAAATTCTTCACCACTCATTACTCCTTCAGCTAAAAGAATAATCGTGTGTTTTTTACCATTTAAACGACCACGTTTTAATTCTGTTGCAACTTCAGCAATGTCAAAGTCTTGCTCAGGAATTAAAATCTGTTCTGCCCCACTTCCGATACCAGTCCATAAAGCAATATCTCCTGCATTACGTCCCATTACTTCAACAATAAACGTACGAACGTGACTTGTTGCAGTATCTCTTAAACGGTCTACTGAGTCTAATACTGTATTAATAGCAGTATCAAAACCAATTGTATAATCTGTACCTGGAATATCATTATCGATTGTTCCTGGAACTCCAATTGTTGGGAAACCTAATTTTGTTAAAGCTACAGCACCTTGGTAACTTCCATCTCCACCGATAACAACTAAACCTTCGATACCGAATTTTTTCAATTGTTCGATTCCTTTTTCTTGACCTTCACGGTGTGCAAATTCAGGATAACGAGCAGAATATAAGAAAGTACCTCCACGGCCAATCATATCTCCTACATCAGAAGCTTCCATTTTACGGATATCTCCTGCAACTAATCCTGCAAATCCATAGTTAATCCCATAGACTTCAAATCCTTCATAAATTCCTTTACGAACGATGGCACGAACTGCGGCATTCATACCTGGTGCGTCCCCACCACTTGTTAAAACTGCAATACGTTTCAAGCTTTTCACCTCTTATATTATATTTGGAACTCTTATCCAATTCTTTACCTATTTTAACACTTTTCGATTAAAATGTCTTTTCTTTTCATTAATGAAAAGGGTTTTATTTTATAATTTTTACATTTTCTTCCCCAACAATGTTAGAAATGGCTTTTAAAGTCTCAGCATCGATTACTATTCCAGAGTTGAAATTCATTTTAAATACTTGATCTTTACTTTCAATATATAATAATACGGTTGTATCCCCTGGATTATTTATGATGACACTTCGAATTTTTTCAAACACATCTTTATTTTGTAGTTCTTTTGTAATTTTAACATAGCATTTAATAGAAGTTGCCTGCGCTAAACCTTCTACTTCAAATAAGCTTAGTACTTGTTGAACTTGTACTTGCCATTTTGATTGTAAATTCTTTCTTGTTTTTCCTTTTATTAAGACTAACTGATTTTCTTCTAATGCTGAAAATACTAGTGGATAGACTTCTGAAAATACAACAAATTCCATTTCACCTGTTTCATCTTGAATAGTTCCGAACGCCATCGGTTCACCTTTTTTTGTACGAGTCTTGCGAATATTTTTTAATAATCCTAATACTGATACAAATTTTGATTCATAAATACTAGAAATACGATTCGCTTTTTGTTCTTTATATAATATTTCATATGGATCGGTTGGAAATGCAGACACTGGAAACCCTAGTACCGCAATTTCACGTTCAATTCTCTCGATAATATTACTGTCTTCTTCTTCGAAATATTTTGGATACATTTCTTCATTTAACTCTAGGGCAAGATTACTCCCATGGAATTTTACACTTTCAATAACAGCATCAATCGTAGCTCGTAAAGTAGCACGATTTTTTCCTAATTCATCAAAAGCTCCTGCATCGATTAAAGCTTCTAACACTTCTTTTTTACAAAATCTTTTCCCTATTCTAAATGCAAAATCCATAAAATCTATAAATGGCCCATGTTGTTTTCTCTGAGTAAGAATTTCTTGAATAAAGTCTCTTCTTAATCCTTTAATCGCATTTAATCCAATAAAAATTCCGTCAACCATTGCATGATAATCTTCTAAACTGGTATTAATCGATGGATTTTTAATGATAATTCCTCTTTGCTTTGCTTCAATAAAGTAAGTTTGTAGTTTTGGAGAACGATCTCCAACATATCTTAAAATAGCTGTATAAAAAGCAAGTGGATAATGTGTCTTAAAATAAGCTAATTGGTACGCCAATAAGGAATAGGCAAACGCATGTGAACGGTTAAAACCATAATTCGCAAAGCGCTCAATATAGTGATACACTTCAGTAGCACTTGCTACATCAATTCCTTTTTCAATAGCTCCTTCTATAAAATGCGCTTTTTCTATTTCAATCACTTTACCATCTTTCTTCCCTATAGCCCGGCGTAAAATATCTGCTTGTCCCAATGTAAATCCAGCCATTTGAGATGTTACTTGCATCACTTGTTCTTGGTAAACCATGACTCCATATGTGGATTGAAGAATCGACTCTAATATAGGATGTGGGTATTTTACAACTTCTTGCCCATGCTTGCGCTTAATAAAAGTATCAATTTGCTCCATTGGACCTGGTCGATATAATGCATTCACTGCAGCAATATCTTCTAAATTCGTTGGTTTAAGTTTCTTTAATACCCGGCGAATCCCATCTGATTCAAATTGGAATATTCCATTTGTATCAGCTGCTTGGAATAATTCAAGGGTCTTCTCATCACCTAGTGGAATCTTATTTAAACTAATATCTTGTTGATAAATTTTTTTTGTTAATGCTATCGAATCATGTAATATGGATAAATTGGTCAATCCTAAAAAGTCCATTTTCAATAATCCAATTTGCTCCACATATTTCATTGTATATTGTGTAATTGGCAATTGCTGCTCTTTATCCATTAAAGGAATCACTTCTGTTAGTGGTTTATCATATAACACTACTCCAGCAGCATGTGTGGATAAATGTCGTGGTAATCCTTCAATTCGACATGCAGTTTCAAAAATCAATTGATTTTTCGGACTTTTCGACACTAATGCTTGTAAACTTTTTGACTGTTCATATGCACTTTTTAAACTAACACCTAATTGATTTGGAACTGCCTTAGACCATTCTCCCGCTTGCACGGTTGTAAGACCTAATACTCTACAAACATCTCTTAGTGCTTGCTTACTTCCAAAAGTTCCAAAAGTCGCAATCTGTGCAACATGATTATCCCCATATTTTCTTCGTACATATTCTAATATATCTTCTCTTCGATTATCGGGAAAATCTAAGTCAATATCGGGCATCGTATATCGTTCTGGATTTAAGAAACGTTCAAATAACAATTGATACTTAATTGGATCTACTTTCGTAATATTCAACAAATAAGAAACTAATGAACCTGCGGCAGAACCACGTCCAGGACCTGTTTGAATTCCTGCTTCATGAGCATATTTCATAATATCCCATACAATTAAAAAATAATCATCAAATCCCATTTGATGAATAATAGATAATTCATACTTTAGACGAGCATGATAGTGATCATTCATTAAGTCTTTTTCTTCTAATGATTGCTCGCAAATTTCTACTAAATATTCTTGACTCGTTTTTCCATCAGGAGTTTGGAATTTTGGAAGTAATAGCTCATGCTTTGGAAGTTCCCATTTCAACGAATCAACAAACTCTGTTAATTGACGAACTAACTTTCCTTCTAATAGAGCTGTCCACTGTTTCGTCAAAGCCTTCTCATCTTGCAAATAATATTGCCCACTCACTTCAGCTTGAGTCGTACTTAGCGTTTCACCATCTCCAATAGCTTTTAATACTCGATAACTAAAATCATCCTCAGCTTTTAAATAGAAAGATTTAACAAAAGGAAGTAATTTCATGGAAAAATCTTGTCCCCATTCTTCCAATTGTTCTAATGCAATGGATAAAGGTTGGTTTGATTCAATTCCTAAATAAATAGTTGAAAAATAACGCTCTTCAGCTTCAAACAACCACCGTTGAAAAGCCACTTCCCCATTCGAACATTCCAACGCCCACTCACTATTTTCTTGTGGAAATACGAATTTTAAATGTTTGGAACCTTCTTTCATTTTTTGTTCCATGACTCTTGTAACTACTTTAGATTTTTGATATAGAGTAGATAATTCAATTAATATTTGATATCCTATTTCATCTTTTGCATAGACAATCATAGATGATAAGACTTCTGCATTTCTCCATTGCTTATACTGAAAAACACAACCAATAATCGGTTCGATAGTTTGACTACGACATAAATTATAAAATTCAATTGCGCCATGTAAGACACCTTCATCTGTTAAGGCTAATTTTTTATATCCTAACGTTTTTGCAGTCATTACATATTTATATAAATCAATCGTGCTTTTCAATAAGCTATAGCCACTTGTAACTTGTAAAATTGTAAATGTCATAATGATTCCTTTCTACCATTTCTTCTCATTCATTATAACGGTAGAATCGATTTTTGTACAAATATTGTGGTGTTATTTTTGATAAAAGGTTTGGTTAATCTTCAAGAATTTTTGCTTGTATGAATTCCTATCATTGTCTATAATATATTTGAAAGAAGGTGTCGAAATGAAATACCTTGTAACTTTTGTTTGGGGATTTATTTTAAGTCAAGTAACTTATTATTTAGGTTCTGCATTAACACAATCTCCATATAACTTTACAAATGCTGTAGTCGTTGGAGTGTTAATTTCATGTGGGATTGTGTTTATTCAACATGTCTTCATGAAACCAACAAAAACAGCACCACAATCACATCAATAAAAAAAGCATCTCAAGAGAGATGCTTTTTTTATTATAAGAATTTACACAAGCCACCTATAGTAGCTCAATAGCATGAAACTCGCTTTTACGAGGCTACTGCCGTCCTAGCTACTATAGATTAGTCTTATTTAAAATATTTGTTATTATTGTTCGATCTCACGTTCTTGCGCCCATTCGAAGTGGAACACTCCAGGTTTATCCACACGATTATAAGTATGAGCACCGAAGTAGTCACGCTGCGCTTGAATTAGGTTAGCTGGTAACACTTCTGAACGATAAGAATCATAGTAAGCTAATGCACTTGAGAATGTTGGAACAGGAATTCCTGCTTGAACAGCTGTCACAACAACTTCACGCACTGCCTCTTGATAAGATTCAGTTACATATAAGAAATACTTATCTAATAATAAGTTTTTCAATTCTGGATCACGTTCAAATGCATCTGTAATTTTTTGTAAAAATTGAGCACGAATAATACATCCAGCACGGAAAATTTTAGCAATTTCCCCATAATTTAAGTTCCAATCAAACTCTTCACTTGCCACACGCATTTGAGCGAACCCTTGCGCATAACTCATAATTTTAGAGAAATACAAACCTTTACGAACAGATTCAACTAATGCTTGTTTTTCAGTATTTGATAACTCAGGAACTTTAATTGGAGATAACTCTTTACTTGCAACTTCACGTTCTTCTTTTAATGTAGAAATATAACGTGCAAATACAGATTCAGTAATTAATGGAAGTGGAACACCTAAGTCTAACGCACTTTGAGAAGTCCATTTACCTGTTCCTTTATTTCCAGCTGTATCCATAATCACTTCAACCATTGGTTTACCTGTCTCAGGATCTTTTTTCGTTAAAATATCCGCAGTAATTTCAATTAAATAACTGTCTAATTCACCAGTATTCCAAGATTTGAATACTTCTGCAGTTTCTTCAACTGATAATCCACCTACACGACGTAAAATATCATAACTTTCAGCAATTAATTGCATATCACCATATTCGATACCATTATGAACCATTTTTACATAATGGCCTGCTCCATTTGGACCAACATAAGTTACACATGGCGCACCATCATCAGCTTTAGCAGCAATTTCTTCTAAGATTGGTGCTACTAATTCATAAGCATCTTTTTGTCCACCAGGCATAATTGCAGGACCTTTTAATGCTCCTTCTTCACCACCTGAAACACCTGTACCGATAAAGTTAATACCTGAGTTCGCTAACATTTCATTACGACGAATAGTATCTTGGAAGAAAGTATTTCCTCCATCAATTAAGATATCCCCTTTATCTAAATGTGGTAATAAACTTTGAATTGTTTTATCAGTTGCTTCACCAGCTTTAACCATTAATAAAATTCTTCTTGGTTTTTCTAATGAATTCACGAACTCTTCCACTGTATAAGTTGGAACTAATTTTTTGTCTGGATGTAATGCAATCACTTCATCTGTTTTTGAAGACGAACGGTTAAAAATTGAAACTGAATAACCACGACTTTCAATATTTAAAGCTAAATTACGACCCATTACTGCCATACCAACGACACCAATTTGTTGTTTTGACATTTTAAAATTCCTCCAATATTTATAAATTTACCTTGTCATCATACCAAAATTTACAATTTTAGGAAAGCTATTTGCACTCAAAGAAAATTTTCATCATTATTCTACTTGTGTAATTAAACTAATTCATGTAAACTAACTATGATTTGAATTAAAGGAGAGATATCAGTGTCAAGAAAACCTAGAAAAAAACAAAAACGTAATCTTTCAATAATGGAAAAAATTACTCGTGTTGTTGTATGGTTTATGTTACTAGCAACTTTAGGAGTTATCGTATTCCAATTCGCAATGACTGTAATGAATTATAAATAGTAAAAAAACGATTATAACCTCTACGTTATAATCGTTTTTTTGTTTCATTAAAATTCAGCTTTTAAAGCTTCTACTTTATCTAATTGTTCCCATGGTAAATCTACATCTTTACGTCCAAAATGTCCGTATGCAGCAGTTTGTTGGTAAATTGGTCTACGCAATTGTAATGTTTCAATAATTCCTTTTGGAGTTAACTTGAATACTTTACGAATTGCAGCAATTAGTTTTTCTTCTGAAACATGATTGGTTCCAAAAGTATCTACAGAAATGGATACTGGTTGAGCTACCCCAATAGCATAAGCTAATTGGATTTCACATTTATCTGCTAAACCTGCAGCTACTACGTTTTTAGCAATATAGCGAGCTGCATAACTTGCAGAACGATCAACTTTCGTTGCATCCTTTCCAGAGAAGGCGCCTCCACCATGGCGAGCATATCCACCGTACGTATCTACGATGATTTTACGACCTGTTAATCCAGAATCTCCAACTGGTCCACCAATTACGAATTTTCCTGTTGGATTAATGAAATAACGTGT
>NZ_CAUPZT010000032.1:0-18060 GCF_963515615.1 uncultured Granulicatella sp.
TAAACTAGCATATACAATTAATGCTGTTGCCATTTACTTCACTCTCTTTCGTTTCGATTGATTTTATTATACCAAAAGAATTCATCCAGAGATAGTCAAAACAACAGATTTCTTTTGTCATTTTCATCCATATTTTTCACAAAAAACTTTCTTCTATAGCATTTTCTTTTTATTTACAATCATTTTTTGTTATAATATTACAATAACTTTTATAGAATTGAGGAAATTACATGAATGCTACTCAACGATTAAAGCAAGCAGAAAGAGGAGCCATCCTTAGTATTATCACCTATATCTTACTTTCAACTAGTAAATTAATAGTTGGAAAATTATTCTTCTCTCAAGCACTCTTTGCCGATGGATTAAATAACTTTACGGATGTCTTATCTTCTATTCTTGTATTCATTGGATTAAAAATTTCTCAAAAACCTGCCGATAAAAATCACCCGTATGGGCATTGGAAATTTGAAACTCTTGCTAGTTTAATGACTTCATTTCTAATGTGTATTATTGGCTTAGAGGTCATACGAGATGCATGGGGTCACTTCACATATCCCATCCAAGAACAGCCATCCCTTATTACTGCTATTATTGGTGGTATTTCTGCATTATTAATGTTTGGAGTCTATCGTTATAACCATTCCCTTGCAATAAAAATTCATTCGCTAGGATTAAAAGCTGCTGCTAAAGATAATCTTAGTGATGCATTAACAAGTCTTTCGACTTCCATTGCTATTTTAGCAGCAAAATTGAGTTTTTCTTGGTTAGATACAGGAATGGCAATAATAGTTGGAATGATGATTTTAAAAACAGTATTTGATATTTTTAAAGAAAGTAGCTTCCAATTAACAGATGGATTTGAACCAGAAGAAATGAAAGAATATAAACCGATTATTCTCGCTCACCCCGAAATAAAAAGTGTAGAAGAAATCAAAGCAAGACGTTATGGTTCAAATATTTATTTAGATTTAACGGTTTGTATGGATCCAAATTTAACGGTATGGAGAAGCCATGAAATAACCGAAGAAATTGAATTAGAATTAGAAGAACATTTTGGAATAACATTCGTCGATATCCATGTTGAACCAGATAAAAAAAGCTAGAAATTAGGATTTCCCTAATTTCTAGCTTTTTTTGTACTATCCCCTAATTTTACATGAGTAGGGATAACAGTTTTCATCTCGCATGGTACATTACGGATTAATTTGTCTAGAACTTTCATGGATACTCTTCCAGCTTCTTTAAACTGATATTCAACAGTTGTTAATGTTGGATTCATAAATTGACCAATCTCATAACCACCAAAACCTGCAATCGCAACTTCTTCAGGAATTTTTCTTCCACACTGTTGTGCCGCCTTCATTAAAGCGACAGCAATATTATCAGTTGCAGCAATGACTAAAGGATGAGTTTCATCTTTAAACAACTCCATTCCTATTTTTAATGCTTTTTGAGTGGAGAAATCTCCTTCCAACTGTTCTATTCGTTCAAATTGATGGACTTTTGCTCCTGAAAAAATTCCTTCTTTTCGAACAACTCCAACAGCATGATCTCGTTTTGAAACACCCAAATATGTTAATTCATGATAACCAAGTTCAGCAAGATTTTCGACTAATTTAAAGCCTGCTTGGTAATCATCATGAATGACACTATAAATTTCAGGATGTTCTTGACCAACGATTACGACAGGAACTGGACAATTTTTAATCGTTTTAATATGTTCAGGTGTTATTTCAGTAGCAACTAATATAATTCCAGCAACTTTATTTCTAGCAAATTCTTCAATTGCTCGGATTTCTCTTTGATTATCTTGTCTAGCATTATTCACAATTGAAATATAGTTTAATGTTTCAGTAATTTCTTCAATACCGATTAAAGTCTGAGCCGTTGCTGCAGAATCAACTCTTGGGACAATAACACCAATAATCGAACTTAACTTTGCTTTTAAACTACGAGCAAACGGACTAGGGATATAATTTTCTTCTTTTATCACTTTTTCAATTTTTTGCGCTGTTTCTACACTAATCGATCCGCCATTTAAAAATCTCGAAACAGTACTTTTCGTAACTCCTGCCTTTTCTGCGATATCCTTAATTGTTGCCAACGAATCCACCTTCTTTATAATGTTGTAAAGTCAATATTGAAAGCTTGTTTTACATCTTCAGTAACATCACTAATTGGTGTTTTTGAAACGAATTTCCCTTTAAAGCTGTAACGATGAGAAGCTTCTAAATCATCACATGTAATTAAAGTAATTTCAGTTTTTCCTGGAACATCATAAATGACTTCTACTTGATAAGCTTCCACTAAATCAATACTTGTAGTTTCATATTCATAGACATATTCCATATCTGTTAAATAAATTTTATCTCCAACTTTTAACTTAACTAATGGAGAGAATAATAAACGTTCATCTGAAAAATAGTGGTGACTTGCTAGCGCATAATTTCCTTCACCCATTTTTTGAGTTGGTTTTAAAGTTCCCGCACCAGCTAATAATACAGGATTGGAAATCCCTTTATAAATCGGTAAATTTAAATTAACACTTGGTACTGCAATTGCTCCTAACGTTAAAAATTTAGAAGTATCCATTTTAGCTTTTACAACTGCTTGTAAATCTAAAGCTTCTACTGTTGAAAAATCAAATTCTGCTTCTTGTGTTTCATTTTCTTTTACTTCCGCAGCCGTTACTTTACTTAACTGAAGAGCATGTTCTGCTTGGAATTGCGCTAACATATAGCTACGAATCGGCCCAGCAGCAAATAATACACCCGCAATGATGAATAATAAACTTGCTACCCAAATTCTCCAATTAAAGCCTCTTTTTTTATTTTTCTTTTTAATTTCTTGTGATTTTGTCATATTTTTCTCCTTTAACATTTTGTACTTACTAAAATCCAATATCCTTTATCCCATTGAATTCTTTCACAATTTCCAAACACTTCTTCCATTTTCTTTTGAGCACTTGGAGCTCCTTGTTTTTTTTGAATCACAATGACTAATTGACCATTTTCTACTAAATAATCATAAGCTTTTTCTAAAATGGTATGAACAACCGTCTTCCCCGCACGAATCGGTGGATTACTAATAATAATTTCGTATTGAGATTTCTTGACAGCATCATACAAATTACTTTCATGAATATCTACATTATGAATCTCATTTTTTTTGGCATTTTCCATCGCCAACAATAAAGCTCTTTCATTGACATCAATCATTTCAATAGATAATTCAGGATAGGCTTTTCCGTATGCAAGTCCCATGGTACCATATCCGCAACCAATATCCAATAAACTTGCTTTTTGAAACTGCTCAGGAATATCATACGACTCTACTAATAATTCACTCCCAAAATCAACAGTATGTTTTGAGAAGACTCCATTATCACTTGTAAATGAAAGAGTATTTCCTTTCAGGCAATATGTCCATTTTTTTTGTTGACTAATGCTATCTGGATTTTTTGTATAATAATGATTTGTCATATTTTCTCCTTTTTCCTTATAATAATTTACTATACTATTTCTTTTCAAAACTTCCAACACTTATGATTAAAATTTAATGATTCTGTAATGATTTTTACAACCAAAAAACCCGTTGCTATTTCTAACAACGGGAAAAGGTTAGGAGGGTTTACTAATAAAAAATGTTGGGAGTTCATTTTTTATTTGGGAGAAGTAAACCTTAGGTGTTTTATTGGGTATGGATGTATCATAAAGGTAAAATATGAATTTTTTATGAATTTTTTGTGTTATTTTTATGAAAAATAACTTTTTTTATATTTTCACATCGGTATATTCATCATATTTTTTAAATAAATTAACGACATATGAACATGTTGGATGGATTTTTTTCTGATTTTCCCTAGCATAATCCGCTAATTTATCGACTAGTAATTTTCCAATTCCTTGCCCTCTATAAGTTGGATCTACAAAAGTATGATCAGCAATCAATACATCATTTTCCACTTGAAATGTAATTTCAGCATCCACTTCACCTGAAGCGCTATAATGTCTAAAGGCATTTTCTTCTTTTACAAATTCCATTAAACTCACTCCTTATATAATCCTAAACTTCTACTTTTTCTGATTTTTTTTGTAATTTTTCTACAATATCTAGTATACTCTGTTTTTGATAAAATTCTAGTTGTTTTTTAATTTGTTCGTCTTGTAAGTCTGAAAAAACTCCACAAATATGATTAGCTACTAGACAAACTTCATCCAAAGAGGATTGATATTGTTTTTTTAATCGTTTATCTTCTCCTACTAGAAGAAATAAATCGCCTAATAAAATCTCTTTTGGATTCGCTTGAATTTTATAACCTCCATTAGCTCCATTTACAACATCTACATATCCTTTAGAAGAAGCTAAGCTCATTACTTTTCTAACAATGACAGGATTACTACATGCATTATATGCTAATTGTTGACTAGAAAATCTTCTATCATGATGAACAGACAAATACGTTAAACAATGGATAATAACTATAAAGTCGTTTCCCATTTTGATTCCTCTATTTGATTAATCCAAATACATCATTTAATGCTTCTGCCATTGTTGGGTGTGTAAAGATTTGATCACGTAAAGCTGTATAAGGTAATTTTGCTTTAATAGCAGTTGCAATAATATTAATCACTTCATGAGATTCTTCAGCAAATAATGTTGCACCAACAATTTCATTTGTTTGTTCATGTACTAAAACTTTGTAGAATCCAACTTGATTTCCTAAAATTTTTGCTTTTGGAACAGCAGCCATTGGTAACTTAGCAACTTTCACAGGAATTCCTGCTGCTTGTGCTGCTTTTTCATTTAAACCAACAGTTGATAATGTAGGACTAATAAATGTTGAAGTTGGAATTAATGAACGTTCTTTCGTTGAATATTCTTTATTTCCTGCTAAGAAGTTTTTCACGATTCTGAAGTCATCTAATGAGATAAATGTGAATTGAGGTCCACCATTTACATCACCTAATGCGAAGATATGTGGTTTATTTGTTTGTAAAAATTCATTCACTTTAATAGCACCACGTTCAGATAATTCAACACCAGCTTTTTCTAAGTCTAAGCCTTGGATATTTGGTTTTCTACCAGTTGCTACTAATACTGCATCTGCAACAAGTGCTTTTTCTTCATCATTTTTAGCATAATAAACTGTTGCTTTGTTCCCTTCTGTTTCAACTTTTTTAACAGAAATTCCTAATTCAAAAGTAACGCCCATTTCTTCTAAACGTTCTTTAACTGCAGCAGCAACATCATCATCTTCACGAGGGATAAATGCATCAAATACATCTACTACTGTTACTTTTGATCCAAATTGTGCATAAGTTGCTGCAAATTCTAATCCGATAAATCCACTACCAACAATGACAACTGATTCTGGGAATTCTTCTAAATCCATAATTGTTTCATTTGTATGAATTGGTCCTCCAACTTTTAATCCTTCAATTGGTGGGATAAATGGAGTACCACCAGTATTAATGAAGATTCTTTCTGCTACATATTCTTCTACTCCATTTGCTGTATCTACAGCAACAGTATGTTCATCTACAAAACGTCCAAATCCATCTACGATTGTTACATTAGGAGCAGAATTAACTTTTTGGTAGTTTGCTTGATTTAAAGCAGCAATTAATGCTTTTTTCTCTTGAATAGATTTTTGATAGTAAACTGCATTGTCTACTTGACTATATTTTTTACGAGCAGCTGCAGTAGCAATTTTTTTAGTTGGGATACATCCAACATTGATACATGTACCACCATACATTACAGGAGATTTTTCAATTAATACTGTTTCCTCTCCTTGTGTTCCTAAGTAAGCAGCAATCGTTTTACCTGCTTTACCAAATCCAATAATAATATTTTTAACATTTTTTGACATATTGATCACCTTTCTTAATTGTAATATTTTTAATTACATTTAATATCATATACCTCTTTTTTCATTTTGTAAATAGTTTTGCTCAAAAAAATAAAAGTCTGAAAACAGACTTTTATTTTTCTAATCAACTGTATATGGTTTGTAAAATGTCCGATTGTCTAATCCAAAAATTCTCTCACTAAATTGCCCTGGTTCTGTCTTTTGTAATGCTGATGTAATCATTGTGACACTAGCATCCATTAAGTCAACATGATGTAAAATCTCTGCTTCTAACAATAAAGGACGAACTGGAGAGCCAAATTCTAATTTTCCATGATGTGCTAATACTAAATGTTTTAACAATACAACATCCTCATGGCTTTGATCAATATCTAACTCTTCACACGCTTTTGTAATTTCTTCATCCATTAAAACGATATGTCCCATTAATTTTCCTTTTAGAGTATACTCTGTTCCAACAGCTCCTGATAATTCAATAATCTTCCCAATATCATGTAGTAGAACACCTGATAATAATAATGAACGATTTATTTCTGGATACTGTTCCGCAATAGATTTTGCTAAACGTAACATCGATAAAGTATGATAACTTAACCCTCCTGCAAAAGCATGATGGTGACGTTTAGCTGCTGGATATTCAAAGAAGTCTTGCTGGTATTTCCCTAAAATTTTATGTACAATTCTTCGCATTACTGGATTAATAATTTCAAATAGAATTGCATTTAATTCTGTTTCCATTTCTTCTCTTTTCATTGGAGCATGTTCTAAGAACTCTGAAACATCACTTGGTTCTCCCATTTCAGGTCTAGCTAAACGTAGTCCTGTAATTTTAATTTGTGGCATCCCATTAAAAATTTCTCTTTTACCCACAAGATAAACAATACTACCAGATGAAAAACGTTCAATTTCTTCTGGAGTTGCAGACCAATATTTTCCATCCATTTGTCCTGATTTATCTTGGAAGGTAAAAGCTAAAAAAGGTTTTCCATTTTTCGCTAATCTTACATCGGCTGTTTTAATTAATAAAAACAATTCCAATGATTCATCTACTGCATAATCATATAATTTTTTTACCATGAATTCCTCTTCTTTCTATCTTTGTAACCTTATTAAACTAGCATGTATTCCAGCAATCGTAAAAGGCTCCTCATCTAATGAAAAATAAATGATTTGTACTTTATTTGAAAGCTCTTTAATTAATTGTAACATAATCTTTTTACGTACACTATCAAAATTCACAAAACCATCATCAATTAAAATAGGTAATGAAACTTTATACGATAAGTTTTCAATAAAAGCTAAGCGAATACTGATTAATAATTGATCTAAAGTCCCTCTTGACAATTCACTAGCCACAAACCATTTTTCATCATCATTTTGTACTGCTATTTTCATATTTTTCATTTGAATAGCTTGATATCTACCTTGGGTTAAACGATTAAAATACTCACTAGCTACTTGAATGACTTCATTTGTTTGCGAAGGTAACTGTTTTTGTAAACTGTCTAAAATCCATTTTGAAGCATATAAATAACTTGCCCATTCTATTAGTTGTTCTTCTACTTCTGACTTCCATAATTCAAATTGAATCAGCTGTTCATGATAGGTTCCATCTGTTACTAAATGATGAATCTGTTGTCCTAACTTAGCTTGCTCTTCTAATAAGGATTGATTTTTTTGAAGAAGTGTCAATAATGATTGTTGAATAACTTCCATTTTACATTCTAACTCTTCTTCACTTTTTATCGCTTCTAATTTTTCTAAATAAGGTTTTAATTGTTGCTGTAACTGACGATATTCTTGAATTAATAATCGATTTCTCTCAAACGCTGCTTCTTTCTCATAAAACTCTTCAATCGTTTGAACATCTGCCATCTTAAATAATGTTAATCTTTGAGTTTCTAATAATTGCTTGTCACTATACAATTGTTGAATCTGTTCTTGTAGTTTTAAACCTTCATTCATTTGAAGAATTTCTTTTTGATAAGAATTCTGAACTTCTTGAATCATTTTCTTCAATAATTTCCATTCCGTTTCAATTGTATTTGGAACCGTTTCATTTTTCACTTCAAAAACCCAGCGCCAATTCATTTGTAACTGATTTAATTCATTTTCAATTTGGTTAAGTATCTCTTTTTTTGTTTGACTTTGCTTCACAAAGTATCGAAGCGATTTTAAAACATCTCCTTGACATAGCTGTTCAACTGAAATTTTTGAGTCAGTATATCCATATTCTTTTTTCCAATAAGAAAATTCTTTTATTGTTTTTCCGAGTTCTTCTTGATTTTGCTTACTTTGTAGCATATACCACTCTATTTCTTCTGTAATTTCTTCTAATTTTTTCGAAAAATAATTCTCCATTTGTTTTCCATGAATTAATTTCTTTTCATAAACTAAACTTGCAACTCCTAAAAGAACTCCGATCATTACTCCGAATCCTTTTAATAATGGATTTGATAGTAACATGAGAGATATAAGAATCATTACTAAGCCACTAATTACGAAGAGTCCACCAGCATTAAATCTATTTTTTGTAGAATGTTTCACGGTAGCATGATTGTTAATTTGTTCTGCTTCCTGTTTTAGTCGATTCATTTGACTTTCTAATTCTAACTCTTTAAATCTCAAAGTTTTTTCATGGTGAAGCATTTCTTTTAATCTTTCAATATCTCTTTCCGTTATTTCTAATGGAAGAGTTTCATGATAAACATTCCACAGTTCTTCTTCTTTTTGAATCGTTTGTTTTAATTCATCCAATTCTATTTTTAAGTTCTTTCTAAGCAAGAGTTTCTCTTCTATTTCATCTCCCATTAAAGAAAGAGATAGTAAACTTGACCATCTTGCATCTTCTCTTAATAATTGCTCACTTTGCTGTTTTTGTTTCCACAAATGATACTCCTGTTGCAATTCACAGAGCTGTTGTTCGTTCCATTCATGATCTAATTGATTTCGTTCTAATTCATATTTCCACTCCGAATCCCATGTATCTTTCTGATGCATATGAATTTTAATCCTTAATTCTTTCCATCTTTCATAATTACTCCAATGAGAGTATAACAATTGGAAAAATCTTTCATCTTCTTGATTTTTTTGTATCAATTGCGAGTGACTATGTATCTCATTTTTTATGTGTTCAGATTGTTGAAGCATTTCTTCATATAAAGCATTATTTTGTGCTAATTCTTCAATTTTCATCATTTGCAAATCCAATTGTTGTAATTGTTGGTTCATCATTCTTTTAACAGCTTTAGGAGTAAAAATAGCTTCTGCTTGCTTTTGCAAACTAGTAGATAATTTCATCCACTCTTCACTACCCGTTAAACTAACACTGTAAAGAAACTGATCCATTTCCTCCGATGAAGAAAAATGAAATTGATCTAATTGTTCTTTATTAAATCCGAAAACTTGGATATATTGTTTTTCTTCCATTTGAAAAAGCAATTGCTTCCATCTGTCTTCCGATAAGGTTTTTCCTGAACTTGTTTCACATCGAAAATATAACTTTCCATTATTTATATATCGTTCAATGAGTAATGAACCTTCATTTGTTTCTTCTAACCAAACTCGCCCACCCATCACCCCTCCATTATGGGGTTCATAAGGATATTTTCCAGCTACTTTCTTTGGAAATCCAAATAATATATGTTGAATAAAGGAACGCAAGGTAGATTTACCTGATTCATTTTCCCCTTGAAAAATTTGCAGTTGATGATGAAAATCCATTCTCACTTTAGACCATTTCCCATATCCAAAAATTTCTATTCGATTAATGTACATTTTCATCACCTACTTCCCTATTCATTTCAATTAATATTTTTGCTCTTTCAATGATTTTATGATGAAATAGATTACTATTCATTTCTTTTGAAAAATATTTTGCTAACAATGGATGTTGTATCGCAATCGTTTGAATATCTTTCAAGCGATTTTGATGACTTTCTTCGTCTTCCAATAATTCAATACTTAATTGACTATTATATTTAACTTTTTTAAATTCAATCATGATTTCTATTATATATAAATTGTTGTACTTGGTTGAAATTTCTTTTTGTAACATTTCTTCCATTAATTTCAACCACGATTGATTAATCCCTCTAGCTACTATTAGAGTGAATTTTAATAAATAAGTCTTATTCTCATTCCATTTCTGCTTTAAAATTTCACTATACAGCTGTGATACAATCTGTTCTATCGAAGAAACTTCCTCCATTAAATATTCTAATTCCATCCATTCAATAGGATTACAAGATATAAACTCTCGATTCATTGGAAAATTTTTATTCAGAGTGACTACATAGAATCCTTTCTCTCCGACTTCTTTAAAACTTCTTCCTTGAATCGTCCCGGAGTATGTAATTCTTCCATTGGCATTTAAATCCATAGCTCTATGAATATGCCCTAAAGCCCAATAATCATAATGAAGTTGTTCTAACTCACTAATCTTAAAAGGGGCATATAGTGCTGATGAATCAGCTGTTGTACGAGTTTGTCCATGGTACATTCCAATATGATAATCCACAAATGAATTTCTCATTGGAAATTGTAACGCCATTGACTCATTAATCCATCTTGTATCATAACTAAATCCACTAATAGCAATACTTTCTCCAGATAAAGTTGTGAGTATTTCCGTTGAAACATCCCTTTTAAAAACTTTTACAAAATCATTATTCCACTCTTCATTAAACATTCCATAATCATGGTTTCCATGAATTAAATAAGTATAAATACCTTCTTGAGCTAACCGTTGAAATTGTTCTTTCAAAAAAATTTTTTCTTGAATATGTTGATGACTAGAATCAAAAATATCACCCGAAATCAGTACAAAATCAACATGAAAACGAATGGCTGTTTCTATTAAGGTTAAAAAGGCTCTTTTAGTAGCTTCTATTGCTTGAAATGCAATAGAACTATTTTTTTGTTGAAGTCCAGTAAACGGACTTCCTAAATGTATATCGGCACAATGTATAAAGCGAATCATAAGAACTCCTTATCTATAAAAAATAAAGAAACAGTCTATTCACTTCTAGTCCATTATGAATTTTATTTCATTAGGCTAAAAATCAATAAGACCGTTTCGATCAATGTAATTATTGATATAATTCTTGTAATGAAGTCGTTAAAATGCGATTAATATCTTGCATCATCACATTTAAGCGTTGTTCTGCTTGCATTAATGTTTGAATAGTTTCATTAGAACTTGCTTTTTGATATAAATCATTTGCATAATCCATATCTTCTTCAGTTAGTTCTTCACCATTCATTTGCTTTTGTTGGAATTTTACATTCATATCACGGAACTCTTCAAATAAAGCTTTTGCTTCTTCAGATTGTTGTACTGCTTCAAATGCTACCTTCACTGCTGCAAACTCTTCTGATTGACGAAGTTCACGTTCTAATTGATTCGCTGTATCATATAAATTGCTCATCATTATACCTCCTTTTTCTCTTTTATTATAACACAACTATAACGTTTTCTTCTAGTTTTTTCGCACATATGTTCGTACATAAAAAGCCGGCAAAATACCGGCCTTCGTTTAATGATAATGATAAGAATTTCCTTGATTTCTCCTTGTTGCTCTCAATGAAATTTTCTCATGAGAAATACCAGATTGTACCCATAAAGCAAATTTTTTCAAAGGAATATATAATACATAATACAATACAATATTCAATATTAAACTCGATGCTAATCGTTGAACTAAAAATTGTTGTACTGAAAGATATTGAATTCCAATTAAAGTATAAATGATATACACTCCTGTTTCAGTAATCGTTAACAAGAAAATTAATGCTAATCCTAGTGTGAACGGATTGATACTAATTTTCCCTCTAATATGAGCAATTACTCGAATAATAACAGCAAAGATTGCCATATAAACTCCTAAAATACCAGAATAGTAACTATCATACATAAATCCAACCATTACTGCAAACCAAAACATACTCGAATGGTCTATAATAAAAGTTAATAAGATTAATGTAATCACTACAATTCTTGGAACAAGAGTATACCCTGATTCAATTAAAAATACTGAAAAATGATTCATGATCACTCCATCCAATAAAAAAGCAATAATCATCAAAATTGGTAACCAATAAATACGCTTTGAAGTATGCATTATTCAGTCCTACTTTCACTTGCTCGCTTGACCACGGTTACATAACGAACATCATTTGTATCTGCTGCTGGTTTAATACGAACTTCTTTATAAAGTCCAAAACGATCCATCGCTACTTCTTCAACAGTTCCTATATATAATGAGCTTGGAGAAACGCCTCCTAAACCAGAAGTCACAACTTTATCTCCAACTTTAATTTCCTGAGTTGCTTGAATTTGGCTCATAATTAAGATGTTTTTTTCATGGTCAAATCCTGTTAATGTTCCATAAATAGATTCTTTTTCACCTTGAATCATCGCTGCAACACGTACTAATGTATTATCATTATTCGATAATAAAGCGACTCTAGCACTTGTAGGATTCACATCTAATACTTTTCCTACAAGTCCATTATCACTCATAACAGACATTTGGGGAGTTAATCCATCATTTGCTCCCTTATTAATGGTAACAATATCTCTCCAAGTATCTGGATTTCTTGCAATTACAGTTGCATTTATTAAAGAATATTCATTTAAAGTATCTTGTAACTTCAATGCTTCCTTCATTTTTTCATTATCTTTTTTTAAGTCATTTAATTGAACTTCTAATTCATAGATTGTTTCTACTTTTTGTTTTAACGTCTGATTTTCTTGATAAGTATTTGTTAAATTAGAAATACTTTCCATAAAATCATTGACACTATTGGCAGGATAAGCAAGCATTCGTCCTAAAATATTTGTCACATCATTGACACCTTGCGAAACAATATTACTACCAACAGTGAGTGAAAAGGTAATTAGTAATAGTGTTACAATTCCACCTAAAACCCAACCAATTAATTTCTTGTTCGAAAATATTGGATTCACTGTTCAGTCTCCTTTTCATTATTTTTTCATTAATAATGGATTTGCTAAAATTTTTCCAGTACCTAATGCTACACAATCCAATGGATCATTTGCTACAAAGGCTGGAACTTGTGTATAGTCAGAAATCACTTCTGCTAAATTTCTTAACAAGGCACCACCACCCGTTAATACAATACCATGATCAATAACATCTGAGGCAATCTCCGGTGGTGTTTGTTCAAGAACATCTCTTACTGCATCTATAATTTGAGTTATAATTTCACTCATTGCTTCTGCGATTTCAACAGCTTCTACTTCAATAATTCTTGGTAAGCCTGAAACCATATCACGTCCACGAACTTGCATACTTCCATATGCAGATGCTTTTTCTACTGAAGCTGATCCTAATTGAATTTTTAAATCTTCGGCAGTTCTTTCCCCAATTAATAAATTATATTTTTTACGAACATGTAATATAATCGCTTCATTTAACTCGTCCCCACCGATACGGATAGATTGACTATTTACAATTCCTCCTAAAGAAATTGTTGCTACATCTGTTGTACCACCGCCAATATCTACAATCATACTACCTGTAGGATCTTGAACTGGAAGACCTGCCCCTACAGCTGCTGCAAATGGCTCTTCAACCACATAAGCTTCTTTAGCACCAGCATATTTTGTAGCATCTAATACTGCTCTTTTTTCAACATCCGTAATTCCACTTGGAACACAAATCATAACAATCGGTTTAAAGAAAGAACGACCGACAATAGATTGTACAAAATATTTTAACATCGCTGTTGTTGTATTATAATCTGCAATAACACCATCTTTCATTGGTCTAACTGCCACAATATTTTCTGGTGTTCGTCCAATCATATCAAATGCATTTTGACCAACAGCTATAATTTCTTCAGTAACGATATTTTTTGCGACTACAGATGGTTCACGTGTCACAATTCCTTCATTTTCAAGATAAACAATCGTATTGGCAGTTCCTAAATCAATACCAATATTTTGTGCTCTTAAACTTAATGCAACCACAAACGGTCCTCCTTTTCGTGTCAATTTCGACACCTAATATACCTTGTATAGTATATCATACAATAGGCTAATAATAAATATTAGTCCTCTTAGTAACATAGAGAATTTAGCGAAACTTAACCATTATTTATCATTTACTTCATTTTATCTTCCTGTATTTTATTATAAAATATTTTAAATTTTTTATGACATCGATTTAATGCACTCTTAGTTCCTGCAACTGATTTTTCTAATTTCAAAGAAATTTCTTCAAATGAATATCCTTTTGTATAAAAATATAACACATCTCTTTCAAGTGTAGATAAAGATTTCCAATATTTAGGAATTTCTTCTCTTAATAAAAATTCATCTTCAACTGAAACGTGATACTTAATGTTAGAAATATCAGACTTACATAAACAAGAGCCAGGAATCACTCTCTCTCGATGCTCACGTCTAATGAGTTGGATAGCATAATTTTTTAATGAACGTTTGTAATAAGAAATAAATACTTTTCCTTTATTTAAATCAAATTTATTTGCCGTATAAAATAGTAAATAAGTAGCTTCTTGAATAAAATCCTCTAATTCAATACAGTAATAAAAGTGACGATAATACATCGTATACATTAAAGGTTTAATTTTCTCCTCTAAAAGAACAAAAGCTTCCTCGCCTTCACCTTTTTGAATTTTTAATACTAAATTTTCTATAGTACACATATTGATTCCTCCTAATTTTTAATTCACTTTCATTATAGAAAAAACAGTTTGCGTTTCAAGATTAATTCAGGTTTTTCAAAGAAAAATATCTTTTGGAACAATGAAAATTAAAACAGTTTAGGAATAAATCCGAATCAATTTCTTTCATCATTTATTTTCTTTTTCCACTTATATCATAAAGAAATTAATAGTCTAATTTTATTGTAAATTCATGAAAATATATAATTTTTTATCACTATTCTCAAAAGGTGTAAGAATAAACCATTTAAAATTATTAAAATTTGTTTAAATTTTTAAATCAAGGAATTTCATCTTAAAAATATTTTGATTAAACAACTATCCTCAAATCTAGAACACTAAAAAAACTGCCTAAAGAAATTATAAAATTTCTCTAAACAGTTTTTGTAACTTTATTGAACGTATCCTTTACTCAATTACTTCATAAATAGCTTCCTTATTCCAACGAAGTTTAGGAGTAATCTCTTGATCACGGTATCCAAAACTAGCCATGACTGATACACCAAACTCATCTGTGTTTAAGTAGCCTTTATCTTTTAAATAAGCTTCGACTTGTTTTTTGTTATATCCTTCAATCGGTAAAGAATCAATTCCTAAAAGTGTTGCTGCAGACATCATATTTGCCATTTGAATATACGTTTGTTTACTAGCCCAGTCAAATAATGTTCTTTCATCATTTAATGCTGCATCGATTTCATGGAAGCTCTTCACACGAGCAGCAAATCGTGAAGTTGGATCATACTCACGATTTTTTACTTCCTTCATCAACTTTGCAACATATGGACTATCATAAGTAACGCCTTTTCGAGCAAGGAAAATAACAAAATGACTTGCAGCTTCTAAACTATTAATAGCTCCCCATGCCATTTCTTTCAAATCTTCTCTCATTTGTTTATTTTCTAATAGGAGCATTTTCCAAGGTTCAAAACCAAGGGATGATGGAGCTAAACGTCCTACTTCTACTAATGTATCCCAATCTTCATCTGAAATACGACGATTCGGATCATATTTTTTCACTGCAAAACGTTTATGTTGTAATTCAATAACTTCATTTCTATTCATTTTAATTCTCCTTTAAATTCGATAATAAAACTCTACCATACGATAGTAGTACTTACAAGAAAATTAAACTGTTATTCCTTCACTAGCCATACATGTTGTAAGAAACTCATATCTTTATACGGATACAAATTACATACTGCAAGTTCCATTTCAGTCATCTTTTCTAACCAGTTATCTTTCGTTTTTACTTCATTCATCTGTAAACTATAAAATGTACGGATAGCTTGATAGTTTTCCAATTTCATTTTTGACATTTCCAATAATTCATCAATGGTATACGTTGTTCCTTGAGAAAAAGAAACACTTCTAAATTCATTCCCATTTAATAAATCTAATGCTTGATCAACATCATTAGAAAAGACAACTGCTTGCATAATTTTACCAACTTGATTATGTTTAATAATGGATAACTTCCCATTTCGTTTTAATACTCTCTTTAATTCAGAAAGATAGTTCACTCGACAATCTTTATCAATATACTCTAATACATTGTGACACAAAACAATATCAAAAGTTTCCGATTCAAATTTTTTAACTTGCTCTAAGCTGCCTAAGATTTTTTCATAACGATGATTGGAATAGGCAAATAACATTTCTTCCTGTGGTTCAATCGCAAAGACTTCATTATTTTGAGCTAAAAATTGACTTACTAAACCAAAACCTGAACCAAAATCTAAAATTTTCTTTCCTTTAATATGTTCTAATTGAGCAAAAGTAATTTCATATTGAATTTTCCCCCATAGCTGCTCTAACATTTGTTTGTATTGTTGAATATCCATTAAAATTTACCTACCTTTTCAGTGTTATTTCCTTTATAAAACTTAGGAATTACTCGTTTAAAATCGTCAAACCAATCCAAAACTAATTTTGCCCTTTTAAGCATAATCTCTAATTGATTATCTCCAAAATTAATAGCCCAAGGAATAGAGCCTACAACATCACAAGCCATATAATAAGCCATTAATTTCCAAAATATATCAGGAATCTTCTCTCCTTCAAAATATCCATTAACGAAACCAGTAGCAAACTCTTCAGATAATTGTGCATTCCAAATCATGCGATTAAACTCTTCGATAGGATCACCAATCTCTAAAGAACCAAAATCAATAATAACGAGCTTCTTTGTTTCTAATTCAATCATCATATTTCCTACATGATAATCTCCATGACATAATGAAATGGGTCTATCTTTTAATAAGGATTGATGACTTTGAATAAAATCAATAAACATTTCAATTTCTGCAAAATTCTTATTCAGTTTTCTAAAAGAATGAATCTTTTTCTTTGACTTCTGTATATAATATTCTTGCCAATTTACAGAAGATTCTTCAATAGAAAGCGAGTGAATCTTCTTTAGAAAAGCTCCAGCTTGCATACCATATTGATAAAGTTCTTTTCCTGTTAATTTAGACGCATAATCTCTAATATCAACTCCATCAATCCATTCATATAAACTTAGAATTGAATTGGTTTCAAACTTCATTTCTACTAATTTAGGAAATTTGATTTCTTTTTCTAAAGCTGAAATATACTTTACTTCTAAATCCTTCTTCTTAGTAAAAGATAGAGGAGAGACTTTTAAAAAGTATTTCTTATCAGCTTTAACTTTGTACTTCATCTCTTCAGAATATCCTTTTTGGATGAACTCCTTTGGATATTGTTCCAGTTCATCTAGTATTGTCATATTTAACTCCTTTAAAAATTCATAGCATTAAAATTATACTTTAAATTCACAAACTTTGTAATTAAAATTTGCGCAAATTTTGCCTACAAATTTTTTATGTATAAAAAAACTAGAAATGCTGATTTAACAACATTTCTAGTTTAAACTTAGTACCGGCGGCCGGGGTCGAACCGGCACGCCCTCGCGGGCACTGGATTTTGAGTCCAGCGCGTCTGCCAATTCCGCCACGCCGGCATGTAAAGGCGGTAAACGGATTTGAACCGATGATAAAGGTTTTGCAGACCTCTGCCTTACCACTTGGCTATACCGCCATTTCTATATAAAAAAAACTGGGGTAGCTGGATTCGAACCAACGAATGACGGAGTCAAAGTCCGTTGCCTTACCGCTTGGCTATACCCCAAGAAAAAGGGCGATCGAGGGGAATCGAACCCCCGAATGTCGGTGCCACAAACCGATGCGTTAACCACTTCGCCACGATCGCCATAATATACTAACAGGGGTAGCAGGAATCGAACCCACACTAACGGTTTTGGAGACCGCTGTTCTACCTTTAAACTATACCCCTAAATAGTTAAACTATTTAATGAATGGAGGGGGGCAGATTCGAACTGCCGAACCCTAAGGAGCGGATTTACAGTCCGCCGCGTTTAGCCACTTCGCTACCCCTCCAGATGGCTCGGGACAGAATCGAACTGCCGACACTTTGAGCTTCAATCAAATGCTCTA
>NZ_CAUPZT010000033.1:0-17566 GCF_963515615.1 uncultured Granulicatella sp.
TATTGTTTACGATAGGTTAGTTGACAATAACGTTCATACCATAAGTCAACATACTCTGGTGAAAATGGACCTTTTTTATTATTAATCCAATCGACTAGAATCTCTACATTCGCCTTCAAAATTTGATCAATCTCTTTTGAATAATGCATTTGTCGGCGGTGTTGTTCATATTCGTCGACATCTAATAGTCTTTTTTCACCATCTGGGAATATTTTAATGTCTAAATCATAATCAATGTATTTTAACGCTTCTTTGTCTAACACATAGGGAGAAGCAAGATTACAATAGTAGGATATTCCTTTTTGACGAATCATGGTTACTACATTAAACCAGTAATGCTTATGATAGTACAGCAAAGCTGGTTCTCTTGTTAGCCAACGTCTTCCGTCTGCTTCGGTCACTAATGTATGGTCATTGCAAGCAATAATCGCTTGATCACTTGTTTTTAAAACCATACTATCTCTCCACGTACGATGAAGACTGCCATCATGTTTATAACTCTTGACAGTGATGAATTCTCCTTCTCTTGGATTTTGCATCACGAGTCCAACCTTCTATATCGATTTTAGAAAAGCTCCCTTTTCTTTACATACATATTCGATTGTAGTATAGCATATTTCAGCGCTCGTGTGAATATCTACTAAATATTATTCTTCTTGTGTTCTAACATGTTCCCATAATTTCATTTGAACTTTCGAGAAGGGGATTTTATGAAATTCTTCGGTTTCTATCCATCTTAATTCTCTTCCGTTTATTTCTTCAACTATTTGATCTGAATCAATTTTATATTTCATTAATTCAATTTCCCATTTTTGGTGACTAAAAATATGTTTCACTTGACCTTTAATTTTCTCTATTTTTTTTACCTTCATTTGGTAGATTGATTCAAACTGTTTTTCCATCGGGATATTTTTATTTGGATATTCTTCTACTTCCTCTGCTATTTCTTCTAACAGACTCAATTGTTTTCCTGTCGGGGTATAATCTCTAATTAATGGGAAATGCCAAAATCCACTTAATAAATCTGCGTAAGTATTTTTTTCTAGTAAATATTGTCCTTTTTCATTTTGTATAACAAATGCTTGCCACTTCATTGGTACTGGCTTTTTCTTTGGAATTTTCACCGGATATAAATGCATTGTTCCATTTAAATACGCAGCACTAAATTCTTTTACCGGACTATCTTCTGGATGTGGTGTTACTGGAGATTCAATATCTGACCCTAAATCCATCAATGCTTGATTAAAGTCGCCAGGCCGCTCTTTTGAAATAATTTTTTCTGCAACTGCTTGAAATACTTTTCTATTGGATGGATTACCTATATCTAACCCTATTTCAAATAAACGACTAATTACTCTCATTAAATTTCCATCCACTGCTGGTTCAGGTAAATTAAAGGCAATACTAGCAATCGCTCCTGCTGTATATGGTCCAATTCCTTTTAATGTTTGAATTTCTTCCATTGTACTTGGAAACTCACCGCCATATTCCTCCATAATTTGTTGAGCTGCTTTTTGCATATTTCTAACTCTTGAATAGTATCCTAATCCTTCCCATACCTTTAATAAGGACTCTTCCGGCGCATTTGCTAAAGATTCAATTGTTGGGAATGTTTCTAGGAAACGATGGTAGTATGGAATCACTGTATCGACTCTTGTTTGTTGCAGCATGATTTCGCTCACCCATATATGATAAGGATTATTCGAATGTCTCCACGGTAAATCTCTCTTTTCTTTGTCGTACCATGCTAATAGTTTTTCCTGAAATGAAGCAATTTTTTCTTCTGACCACATTTTTATTCCGTATTGTTCTAAATCCATTCTTCACTCTCCCATTTTAACTTTTCAATCGCTTCATCAATTGCTGAACTGCTAAACCCTTTTTGATATAACTTTCCTTTTAATTGATACCATAGTTGTGAATCATCCGCAGCATATTTAGAAAGTAATGTTTTCAAAATTCGCTCGCCTTGTTTCATCACTAGTTCTTCTTCATTCTCTTCTTGCTTTTCAAATGTTAATTCTGAAATCACAGATTGTACGATATCTAAATCATAGCCCTTTTGCATTAGAAAGCCATACACTTTTTGTTTCACCGTTTTAACTGGCACATTCCCTTGTCGGTCGACATATTTTTGCGCAATTTCTATTGCTTGATCTAATTGTGTTGCTTCATCAAACTCCGCTAACGCTTTTTGAATAATAGAGTCATTCACACCTTTTTTCTTTAATTCAAACGCTACAGCTTTAGGTCCCTTTTTCTGCAATGCAAAATTTTCTCGCACATAACTCTCTGCGTAAAATTGATCATTGACGAACCCATGATCCATCAATTGTTGCAAAACTTGATTAATTACTTCGTCAGACACTTCTAGCTTTTCTAGTTTTTCATAGACTTCTTTAGCGGTTCTTAATTTGAAGTTTAAAAAATGCAATGCTTTTTGATAGGCATTTTGATACTGTGTTTCTTGTTCAATTTCACGGATAGTATCTTGCGTTAATTCGGTTCCTTTTGTTAACGAAAACTTTAATAATATCGCTTCATCTACTCCAAAGGCAAATTCATCATTTATGTAAATATTAAAACGATTTTGTTTTTTCTTTTGTACTTCAATTTTAGTAATTTGCATGATACTCCTCCGTTCTTTTTTATTATTGTAACAAAAAAACATTACTTATCCAAAAAATCCTGTTCGCATTTATAATAGCAAACAGGATTTTCATTTACATTATATTTAATATCCTTGAGGATTATTTTTTTGCCAATTCCAAGAATCACGAACCATATCGTTTAAGTCTTTTTCAGCGACCCAACCTAAAACTTCTTTTGCTCGACTTGCATCTGCGTAACAAGTAGCAATATCTCCAGCACGACGTGGGCAAATCTTATACGGAATCTCTACATTATTTTCTTTCATAAATGCATGAACTAAGTCTAATACGCTGTAGCCAATTCCAGTTCCTAAGTTATACACTTTTGCTCCAGGATTTCCGATATTATCTTTCACTGCAAGAACATGTCCTCTTGCTAAATCCACAACGTGAATATAGTCTCGAACCCCTGTTCCATCATGTGTATCATAGTCATCCCCAAATACGCTTAGCTGTGGTAATTTGCCAACTGCTACTTGTGTAATATATGGCATTAAGTTATTTGGAACTCCATTTGGATTTTCCCCAATTAAGCCACTTTCATGAGCGCCAATTGGATTAAAATAACGTAAGTTCGTTACAGACCATTCTTTATCAGCAAAAGCTACATCATTTAAAATTTGTTCTAACATCACTTTTGTATATCCATAAGGATTTGTTGCACTTGTTGGCATTCCTTCTTTAAACGGCACCGTATTATTCATTCCATAAACCGTTGCGCTTGAACTGAAAACAATATTTTTCACGCCAAAGTTTCGCATGACATCTAATAAGACTAATGTACCTGTAATATTATTATGATAATATTCTAATGGTTTTACTACAGATTCTCCTACTGCTTTGAATCCTGCAAACTGAATGACACAGTCAATTTTCTCTTTTGAAAATACTTCTGTTAAAAAGTCATGATCTAAAATAGAGCCTTCATAAAATGGAAATTCTTTTCCAGTAATCGTTGTTAATCGTTTTAATACTTCTGGTGAACTATTAGAAAAATCATCTAATATAACAACTTCATACCCCGCTTTATCTAATTCTACTACTGTATGAGAACCGATATAACCTGCTCCCCCTGCAACTAAAATAGCCATCGCTATTCCTCCTTATACTTTTATAATACGTCTTTTATATGATCTGGTTGTAATGTTAAAATACGTGGACCATCTTTTGTAATGGCTAATGTATGTTCAAATTGGCAACTTAATCCACCATCTAATGTGTGAGCTGTCCAACCATTACTTTCCATTTCTGATTTCCATGTTCCAGTATTCACCATTGGTTCAATTGTAATAACCATACCTTCTTTTAAACGAAGACCTTTTCCAGGTTCACCATAGTGAGGAACCGCTGGACTTTCATGAATCGTTGGTCCAATTCCGTGTCCAATAAATTCTCGAACAACTGAGAACCCTTCTTTTTCAACATAAGTTTGAATCGCATGACCAATATCTCCAATACGATTACCTACTTGTGCTTGTTGGATTCCTAAATAAAGTGCTTTTTTCGTTACTTCATATAAACGATCTAATTCCGGAGTAGTTTCACCAACAATATAACTCCAACAAGAATCAGACAAAGCTCCTTTTAAGTCTACGCAGAAATCCACTTTTACTAGATCACCTGATTTCAATGCTTTACGACGAGGGAATCCATGACAAATTTCATCATTAATACTTGTACATGTGGCATATTTATATCCCTCATATCCAATTTGAGGAGCCGAACCACCAGCTTCTTCAATTTTCTTTTGAACAAATTCATTAATTTCCCAAGTTGTTACTCCCGGTTTAATAAAGTCTCGCAATGCTACGTGGATAGAAGCTAATAAAGCACCCGACTCATTCATCGCTTCAATTTCACGATTTGATTTTAATGTAATCATACTTCAATTCCTTTCTTTTGTATTCTAGAACATTATAGCATAGCTTTTTAGAAAATGTTTGAATTAAAATAAATTCCAACCATTTCTTTTCATTTTCTTAATCTTTTTAAAAAATGTTTATAAAGCAAAACGAAGTTACAAAATCGTAACTTCGTTTTGCCTCTTTGGGAGAAAAGATATAAGGGAAAAGCTAAATAATGGCTAAAATAATGAAGTTCAAAATGAACAATCCTGTTGCTACCCATAAAATTGGGTGAATTTCTTTAGATTTTCCAGTTAATGTTTTAATGAAGCAGTAGAAGATGAACCCTGCTGCAATTCCGTATGAAATGCTGTAGCAAAGAGCCATAAAGATTCCTGCAAAGAATGCTGGTACTGCTTCGTCTAAATGATCCCATTGTACATCTGCAAAAGATGATAACATCATAACCCCTACAATAATTAACGCTGGAGCTGTTGCTGCTGCAGGAACGATTCCTACAAATGGTGCTAATAATGCTGAAGCGGCTAATAATACTGCTGTAGTTACAGCTGTTAACCCAGTACGACCACCTGCTCCGATACCTGCTGAACTTTCTACATAAGTTGTTGTATTACTTGTTCCAAAGACTGCCCCAATTGAAGTTCCAATCGCATCTGCAAATAAAGCTTTATCCATTTTAGAAGAGAAACCTGAACCTTCTTCTAACATTCTTTCATCTTCTGCTGAGAAAATTCCTGTCTTACGACCTGTTCCAATAAATGTTCCTAATGTATCAAATGTATCTGATAAACTAAATGCGAAAATTGTCATTAATACTAATGGTAATTTTGCAGGATTTGAGAATAATTTACCCATTCCATCAGGACCAAACGCTGCAAATAATGTCACTTGTAAATCTGAGAATGCTGAAGCTAATGAATTTTGAGACCAATTCACTGTTGATAAATCAACCACACCCATTGAAATTGCTAATAAAGTTGTAACAATAATTCCAATTAAGATTGCACCACGAACATTTTTAATCACTAACAATACTGTAATAAACAATCCAATTAATGCTAATAATGCATCACTTTGAGTGAAGTTCACTAATGAAGGAACTACTCCACCGTTAGAGGTAACTGCAAAAATTCCACCTTTAAAAGCTTCTGTAGTTGCTTGAAACGGTTGATTATTAATCGTTGTAATTGTTTTAGCATCTGTTAAGAAACTTAATAAGTTTGCATTTTTCAATCCGATATATGCAACGAATACCCCAATTCCTCCACCAATTGCATGTTGCATACTAACTGGAATTGCTTGGATAATCATTTTACGAATTTTTGTTACTGTAATGAAAATATTTAATAATCCACAAATAAATACCATTGCTAATGCTTCTTGCCAAGAAAAACCTAAACCAAATACTACTGTAAATGTAAAGAATGCATTTAATCCCATCCCTGGTGCTAATGCATAAGGTACATTTGCAAATAGACCCATTACTAATGTACTTACAACTGAAGCAATAATAGTAGATAGGAATACTGCCTGGAATGGCATACCTGTTTGACTTAAAATACTAGGGTTTACAAAGATAATATAAGACATTGCGAAAAATGTCGTAAGCCCCGCTAAAAGTTCCGTCCCAAAAGTTGTGTTATTTTCTTTTAATTTAAAGAAATTTTCCATAAAGTTTCTAGCTCCTTTACTATTTTTTAAAGAATGAGGTAAGTATACATCATTATTTTCAGAAAATCAATAATAAATACGTATATTTTTAACGATTCATAAAAATAATGTACGTGTTTACTCTAATTTTTTATGTATAGTTCTCAAATACATTCTTCAAAAGTAAAATAAAACGAACAACTGACACCTTTAACGGTGAAAGTTGTTCGTTTGGAGAGAGATGACTATTTTAAATCGAACCTTTGGGAATTTCCCAATAGTTCAAAGGACTATTTTTCTGCGTTCCACACTGGGAAGTATTGTCCTGGTCCAATTTCATTCATTTTTTTCGCTACATCATCTGCTTGGAATAATGCAACAATTTTTTTGTATGTTGGATTATCAGCATCTTTTGCATTTGCAGCAATGATATTGAAACGATCTTTTGGAATTGTATTTAAGTGATCAGCATCTGTAAAGATATAATCTTCCACTTTTAATCCTGCATCTTTTGCCATTGAGCCATTAATTGAAGCTGCATCTACATCTTGTAATAAACGAGGTGCTTGTGCTGATTCTGCTTCAATAATTTCTAAGTTACGTGGATTGCTTGTAATATCAGCTAGAGAGGCTTTTGTGCCTACTCCATCTTTTAATGTAATTAATCCTTCTGTTTCTAACGCTACTAAAGCACGACCTTGGATGGCTACTTCTTTTGGTACTAATACTTTTGCATTTTCAGGTAAATCTTTTAATGATTTATATTTTGTTGAGAAATAATATAATGGCACGATAAATGTTGTTCCGATTTCTTTAATATCTGAACCTTTATCTTTGTTCCATTGTGCTAAATAAGCACGGTGTTGGAAGGCATTTAATTGAACAGAACCTTCTTCCAATGCTGTATTCGGTAATACGTAGTCGTTCATTTCTACAACTTCTAAGTCAATGTTTTCTTTTTTCGCTTTTTCAGCAACGAAATCCCAGATTTCATGAGCTGCACTACCTACAACGGCAACTTTTACATGTTCGGCTGGTTTAGTTTCTTTTGTTGTCTCTTGTTTACTTGTTTGATTTCCACAAGCTGCTAATGTCACTGCAGCAACTGCTGTTAAAAATAAATTTCTTAATTTCATTTCATTTCCTCACTTTTATATTTCTAAATGTCACGTGATACAAATGGTACTATACCTAATTATCACAGTTGGGTCAACGAAATTTGACCAATTTCACCATTGTTTCTTTTTACTAGTTGTTAAAGCTAAAAACTATATTTCTATCATATCAACATTTACAGGCTATAAAAGTGAGAGATTTTACAAAAAAATAGACTTTCCATAGCTGTAGTGAGACTCGCTTTGGCGAGGCTTCTTGCATCCTAGCTATTTTAGAAAATCTTATACTATCATCATCCTAAACGTAAATCTCTCTCATGGCACAAACAAAATAGACTTTCCATAGTTGCTAAAGTGATAGAACCGGCAACAGCCGATTCTGTCACAGGAAATTTTGAGACCCAAGGCTCAAAATTTAGCAATGAGACTCGCTCTCGCGAGGCTGCTTGCGTCCTAAGCAACTATAGATAAGTCTAATTTCTTTAATCTTGATCCAAGCCCATTCCTCTCATAATTGCTTTTGCAATTTCAACGAACGGAACAATTGAGAATGCTGCTGCTAACACAATGAACCATTGTTCTAAAGTCAACACTGTTACACTAAACACAGTCGTTAAACCAGGAACAACTAGAACTGATAATAACATTAAAGCAGACACAACAATCGCAATATTGAACATTTTATTTTTAAATGCCCCAACCGTTGCTAATGATTTATAAACAGATTTCACGTTGAATGCGTGGAATAACTGAATTAACCCTAAACTTGCAAATGCCATTGTTTCACCAGTTGGAACTCCCCAACCTGCTACATGAGTTGCATACCAATAGACAAATAAAGTAACTCCACCTTCAAAGAAACCTTGATAATAAATACTTGGTAATACCCCATTTGACAAGAAATTAGAACTCTTTCCACGAGGTGGATGTTTCATAATATCTGCTTCCGCATCTTCCATTCCCAAAGTAATCGCTGGGAATACGTCTGTTACTAAGTTAATCCATAAAATATGAATTGGTTCAAGAATTGACCAACCAGCCATTGTGGCAATAAATAAAGTCATTACTTCCCCGAAGTTTGCAGATAATAAATATTGAACTGCTTTTTGAATATTCGAGAATACTTTACGTCCTTCTTCTATTGCAACAACGATTGTTTCAAAGTTATCATCTGCAAGAACCATATCACTAGCACCTTTAGACACTTCAGTACCAGTAATCCCCATACCTACACCGATATCTGCTTGTTTTAGAGATGGAGCATCATTGACACCATCACCTGTCATTGAAACAACTTTTCCATCCGCTTGCCATGCTTTTACAATACGAACTTTATGTTCTGGAGATACACGAGCATATACTGAGTAATCTTCAATCGTACGAGCTAATTCTTCATCAGAAATTTCATTTAATTCTGCACCTGTTAAGACACCATCTTCTTGGTCAGGACGTAAAATTCCTAAACGTTTTGCAATCGCTTGAGCTGTATCACGGTGGTCACCTGTAATCATCACTGTACGAATGCCTGCTTCTTTTGCAACTTGAATCGCTAAAGCTGCTTCTTTTCTCTCAGGGTCAATCATTCCGACTAATCCTGCAAATACAAAGTCGAACTCAACAGATTCTGAATCCAATGTTTCTGGAACTTGGTCAATGTATTTATAAGCAATCGCTAATACACGTAAAGCTTGAGTCGCCATTTCTTTATTTAAGCGAGCTAATATATCACGGTCTTCTTGAGTCATTGGGCGAACTTGTCCATGTTCTTCAATATGTGTTACTTTTTCAAGTAACATATCTGGAGCTCCTTTTGTCGCTACTAAATAGTTTCCATCTTCTAATTGATGAATCGTTGACATTAATTTACGAGTTGAATCAAATGGTACTTCTGCTACACGTGGATGTTTTTCTAAGTCAACACGTACGTCATAACCTTTATCCAATCCAAATTGAACCATTGCTGTTTCAGTTGGATCCCCAATTAATTTTTCTTCCGTAATTTTAGTATCATTAGCTAAATTCATCATACGAAGTGCAGAAATTGATTCATTCATTTCTTCGTGTGCATCATGAATTTCATTATTAAACACCATTTTTTCAACGGTCATTTGGTTTAATGTTAACGTACCTGTTTTATCTGAACAGATAACTTCTACACCACCTAATGTTTCAACGGCTGGCAATTTACGAACTAGTGCATGACGACTTGCCATTTTTTGAGTTCCTAATGCTAAAATAATCGTTGAAATCGCTGGTAAACCTTCTGGAATCGCCGCAACTGCAATCGCAATGGCTGTTAATAACATATGAGTCCATTCGTATCCACGAATTAAACCAATTCCAAAAATAATAACAGCAATGACTAAAATCATAATTGTTAACCATTTACCTAGAGCATCTTGGTTTTCTTGTAATGGAGTTTTACTTTCTTCAGTATTTGCTAACATATGGGCAATTTTACCAACTTCAGTATCCATACCTGTTGCAGTAACAACCCCTAATGCACGTCCATAAGTTACATTTGTACTTGCAAATGCCATATTTGAACGGTCACCAATACCAACATCTTCCCCTTCAGGAATGATTAAATCTTTTTCTACTGGAACTGATTCCCCTGTTAAGGCAGCTTCTTCGATTTTAATCGTATTAACTTCTAATAATCGCATATCGGCAGGAACAACATCTCCTGCTTCTAAAATCACGATATCTCCAACTACAATTTCTTCACCTTTTACATGAAGATGTTCACCATCACGTAAGACTGTCGCAACTGGAGAAGCCATTTTTTGTAATGCTTCAATTGCTTCTTCTGCTTTTGATTCTTGGATGACCCCTACAATCGCATTTAAGATAACAACGGCTAAAATTACAATAGCATCCGTTGGATCTGGAGCTCCTTCATGGGCAAAAAATGAGATAACTGCTGCTGCAAGTAAGACAATAATCATGAAGTCTTTAAACTGATTAATAAACTTTTGTAGTACAGTTGTCTTTTCTCCTGCTTGTAAAGCATTCGGACCGTATTTTTCTAAACGTTCTTTTACTTGAGCAGAAGTTAACCCTTCTTTAGTAGATTGTACACTTGAAAGAACTTGTTCTTCCGTTTGTGTGTATGCGGCTTGTTTTGTCAAAGTCGACACTCCTTTATATTTTTTATCCCCATAAAAAAAGACTTATACTACTTCAAGGACTTGAAAATAGCATAAGTCTCACTAATTAAGATAATACCAGCGAAACAGGTTCACTTGTTGTTGATATTACCACAACTTTCGTTGCCAGTTACTCCCTTATGGAGATGTTGAATTTATAAAATACTATATCAGAGGGAGCTTAAAAAATCAAATAATTTAACAATCAATCTACTGCTTATACTCACGAATAACCTTCATAAAGGCTTCCCCATAAGTCTCTAGTTTTTTCTCCCCAACTCCACTAATTTGTAAGAATTCTCTATCCGTTGTTGGTAAATGACGACAAAATTCTTTCAGAGTTTTATCTGAGAAAACTAAGAATGGTGGAACATTTTGGGCGAACGCTAAATCCATACGAATCGAACATAATCGGTCATACAAGACTTCATCAAATGGCGCATTATCTTGTACTTTATGTTGTTGAATGGCATCTGGTTTTTGCAGTATTTGCGCTACAATTGGTTTCACTTCGATTTTCTCACGACTTTTCAATGCTTTCTTTCCTAAATCACTCACTTGTAAAATCGGATATTGTAATCCTTCTGTTTCGATATAGCGATCTGCAATTAAAGAAGAGATAAATTCTTTTAAAGCTTTATCAGAATAATCTTTCATGATGCCGTAAGTAGATAATTGGTCAAAGTGTAGAGCCTTCATTTCAGCTCGTTTACTTCCTCGTAACACTTCAGATACTTTACTCATTCCATATCTTTCTTTCATACGAATAATACAGGACAAAATCATTTGCGCTTGTGGCGTTACGTCGCTTAACTCCACTTTATTTAAACAGTTCGTACAATGCCCACAATCTTCTGGAATATCTTTTTGTCCAAAATAATCTAGCATAAACCCTCTTAAACAACGTACCGTTCTACAATAATCAATCATCTCATTGAGTTTTGCCATGCCGACTTTATCTTGATTTTGTTTTACTAAAAATTTATTAATAATAATATCTTTTGCCCCATATAATAAAATACATTCCGCAGGCTCCCCATCTCGTCCTGCACGTCCTGCTTCTTGATAATAACTTTCGATATCTTTAGGCATATTGTAATGAATGACTTTTCGCACATTGGACTTATCAATCCCCATTCCAAATGCATTCGTTGCTACAATGACATCAATACGGTCAAATATAAAATCTTCTTGTACTTTACTCCTAGTTTCAGGACTTAATCCTGCATGATACCAATCCGCAGCAATCCCCTTCTTTTGTAATTTCTCACAGACTTTTTCGACTTCTTTTCGAGTATTACAAAATACAATCGTCGGTTCCTTTTCCTTGATTAACTCTAGTAGACGGTTCATTTTATCCCTTGGTTCTTCCATTCCAAAATATAAATTTGCACGGTCAAAACTCGTTACAACTTCAAATGGATGTTGTAATTTTAATTGTTGCTTAATGTCCAGACGAACTCTTGGAGTCGCAGTTGCGGTAAAAGCTGCCACAATGGGACGACTAGGAAGTTGTGCAACAAATGTATCGATATTTTGATAACTCGGTCTAAAATCTTGCCCCCACTGAGAAATACAGTGCGCTTCATCCACTGCAACCATACTAATCTGAATTCCTTGCATCATCTCTAGAAATCCTTCTTGTTCAAAACGCTCTGGAGCAACATATAATAACTTCACTTCACCTCGTTGTAATTGCTCAATTGCTTGATAATACTCGAGTGAAGTCATCGCACTATTTAACAAAATCGCTTGAATTCCCATTTCTTTTAACGAAGTCACTTGGTCATACATTAAAGAAATTAATGGAGATACCACAATTGTGATTCCATCTAACATTAACGCTGGAACTTGGAAACAAATCGACTTTCCTGCAGATGTTGGCATAATCGCTAGAACATCTCTTTTAGATAAAATCGTTTCAATAATTTCTGATTGAGCAGGTCTGAAGCTATCATATCCATAATAATGTTTTAATATCTCTTCCTTATTCATCTACTTCCCCCTCTCTTCTAATAAGTGTATTAGATCTTGCATCTCTTCCATCGATAAAGCATAGACATCTAATGAAAAAATTTCTGGTGTTATTTCTTCAATATAAGCATCTTCTAATGTGTCAATTGTTATTTCTAAATCTAGCTTTTCTTTTAAAAGTGATAATTGACTTCTTTCTAACAATAATTGTGTTCCATGTAAAGTTGTTTTTTCTATCGTTGATAATTCTAATAATTGTCTAAATTGTTGAGACTTCTCATGATAATGTGCCACCATTTTTTGTCGATGTTTTTCAAACAAGCCATTTTGGATAAATAGCGCTAATGTTTTTTGCATGAGTAAATTCGAGTCAAAATCCAATAATTGCTTTCTTTTCTCAAATCCCTTTATAAAGGCATTTGGCAGCACGACAATTCCCATTTTAAAAGCAGAAAATAAAATCGATGAAAAAGATTTTACATAGATAACTCTTTCATTTGTATCAAAATAATGTAATGGCGTTGCGGTTCCTCGTTCGTAATCCGCCATATAATCATCTTCAATAATATAAACTTGATATTTTTCTGCTAATTCCACCATTTTCCTTTTCACACTATCCGGATAACTCATTCCAAGTGGATTATGGAATCTAGAAATCGTATAAAAATAACGAATAGTACCACTTTGAAAAATTTGTTCTAACTTTTCTAATGAAATCGTGTCTTGTGTTTGTTCTCGTTCAATCATTTGATACGGAATTTCTAATTCCTTCACTAATTGATTCATACGACTATATGTCGGTTGTTCTAACAACAGTCCACCTGTACTAATCAGTTGCAGTAAAATATATAAGGCTTGTTGTGTCCCCGTTGTAATGGATAATTGACCTTCCTTTGCATACACTCCATAACTTTCTAATAAAGGTACCATTGCTTCAATTAATTCTCGGTCTCCTCTAACGGATTCCCTCTGATTACTTACACCTTCATAACTTGCCATAACCGATTCATTCAAACATTTTCTAAAATCTTCAATCGGAAATTGCAACGGATTTGGCAACCCAATTTTTGTCGTATTTCGAACGGGTACTCGATTTTTCAATACATAATACCCACTCTTTTCAACTGGATAAATTAAACTTTCTTCCTTTAAGAGATGTAATGCTTTTAAAATCGTATCTTTATTACACTCATACCGTTGAATCATTTCACGAATGGAAGGAAGTCGATCTCCTTTTTTATAAATGCCATCTTCAATTTGTTGACGAATTTGAAGACTCACTTCTTGATATTTAAACATGACACACCTCACTATCTGTACCGGTACAATTCTTCTCGGAAAATATTGTACCTTATCCCATCCTGAATTACAATGAGTTCAACTTCTAAAAATAGGAGGTGCTTTCATGGTACAAAAAAGAATCATTTTGGCCAATGATTTATCCGGAATTGGAAAAGTAGCGCTGACCCCAGCCATACCGATTATGGCTTGTTGCCAGATTGAGACGATACTTTTACCAACCATTTTACTATCCTCTCATACAGGAGGATTTGGGCAAATTGCTATCCAAGAACTACTAGACTTTACTAAGCAAAGTTTAGAGCAATGGAAAGCATTACATTTAAAAACAGATGCACTATTTATCGGATATTGCAGACAAATGGAACAATTGAAAGTCTTATTAGACTATTATACGAGTCAAAATCCAGATGCTCTACTTATCGTCGACCCAATTATGGGCGACCACGGAAAGTTATATAGCGGCTTTACAGAAGAATATATCCAACAAATGAGAAGCGTTTGCTCCAAAGCGGATGTTATTCTTCCAAATCTGACTGAAGCTGCGTTATTAACTCAAACAGAGTATTTAAAAGGAATTCACCCAATAGAAACCTATCAAGCTCTTGCTAGGAAGTTAGCAAATTTAGGGGCTAAAAAAGTTATCTTAACTGGTATTCAAACAGAAGTAGGTTCCATCGGATTATTGAGTTATGATGCTACTACTGAACAATTTGCGACAGCCTTTACTCCTCATTATCCGCATCATTTTTTTGGAACTGGAGATATTGTTTCAGCTATTCTAAGTGCTTGTATTTTACAAGGGTTGTCTTTAGAAAAAGCTTTAACACTTGCCACAACCTTTCTTGATGCCACTCTACAAGAAACGATTGCTCAAGAAAAAGATTTACAATATGGAGTTGCTTTCGAACCACAATTGCATCTTCTCACACAATTATTTCATTCATAGAAAGTAGGAATTATAGTATGAAACATTATTCATTACGTGAAATGACACAAATCGCATTATTTGCCGCTTTAATTTTCTTAGGAGTTCAGTTATTTAGAATTCCATTAGGACACCAATTCGTCCACTTTGGAAATGCCCTAGTCGTTGTTGGGTGCTTAGTATTCGGTAGTAAAAAAGGAGCCATTGCTGCTACTTTAGGATTAGGAATTTTCGACATTTTAAATGGATATGCTGCTGAAGTTTGGATTACGATTTTAGAATCTCTTATTGTTTGCTGGGGAATTCACCTTGTTTATGAAAAAACACTTCATCAAAACGATAAAGCTGTAAACATTATCGGAATTGGTATTTTAGCTGCTGTCATTAAAATCATTTTAAACTTAGTAAAATATACTTTCCTTCGTGGAATGATTATTGGCGGACTAGCGTTTACTCCTGCATTCGTTGCAGCCTTCACTAAAATTTTAGGAACATTTGGTTCAGCTGCTTTCACAGTTATTACTGTTCCAATTTTATATCCAATTTTCAAAAAAATTTATCAACAATTTAAAGCCTAATCCATACTAGCAAGAGATTTCTTTTTCTCTTGCTAGTTTTTTATTTTCTTCCACCTACCGTCTGGTAATACCGTCAGTCTCTTTGTTTCCTGCATTATTTTTTTTAGAAAAAATTCTATCTCACATTTACAGACTTTTTCTTGCTCATAACACGAAGAAAAACGTATTTTCTTTTGGATGGCTAATTTTTTCAAATACGCATAGCACTGTTCTATCGTAAAAATCTGGTTTGTTTTCAGCCTATCAATTCCCATCCATAAATATCCTTGCCAAATGATGTTATAAGTTTTCATACTCCAAGAATATTTTGGATAAATATTGCACACCTCTAGTTGTTCAAACGTCCACCTATGATAATATAGTGCTTCTAGAAATTGTCGATTTTCTTTTTGAGGACTTAAAACAATTGCTTGCCACTCTTCTTTCTTCCAAGAATACTCTGTACTAGGCAATTGGAAAATTTGTAAACATTGTGACTCTTCAAAAATCTGAAATATTTTCTTCCAATCAATCTTATCTAAGTCACACCGACTTTCCTGAAAAAGATACTTTCTTTTTTGAAGGTGTAATGTTAGATGATGATGGATGATCCATTGTTTTTCCGTATAGAAGCACAAATAATTCCCTAATTGTGGATGATATCGAATACAATACAAACTCATTTCACATAAATTTTTTTGTAAAAACTTCTTTCCAAGAATCCACGAGACACTTCTCCCCAAACTTTCTAATGCCTTCGTTCGAGAAGTCATTTCTTTTATTGGAATGACACTACACTGATATTCCAACACCCATTCTTTACCGCCTACTTTAATGGTAAGATCCGGAATTTGTCCAACCATTGCTTCATACCGTTCTAATTCTGCCCTATATCCTTGTTGAACAATACTCTCTTGTAATTCTTCTTTTCCTTTTTGATGCGCCTCTGTTTCCCCATCATGCCTCGCTTGTGTTATATGCCTAAAAAAATACTCCCCATTTTTCTTTTGGCAAATTTGCACAGATTCTCCACACGACGGGCAAGCATAATATTCTGACATATCTAAGTCAATCCCTTTATACGCATATACTAATTCTCCATTTGAATCTCGAGCAACCTTCATTCAAACCACCTCAACTATATATACGAAAAAATTTTCAAAAAATATTTTTTATTTGAAAAATTTCTCAAATGAATACTAGTGCAAATAAAAAAAGATGAAAATAGAATTTACCATTCTATTTCCACCTTACAAGCATTTAAATCATTTCTAAATTTTTCTCTACTACAATATCCCATGAACATCCTAAAGCACCTTCTCCTAAATGTGTGCCAATAACTGGACCAAAGTATGCTAGAGACGTTCTTAATTTTGGATATTTCTCTTGAATTTGAGAACGCCACGCTTCTCCTGCCTCTGGAGCATTCGCATGAATAATGACTAATTCATAACCGTCGCCATCTGTTGTTTGAGTATCTTCTTCAAAGATTTGCTCAATACGTTTCATCGCTTTATGTTGTGTACGAATTTTTTCCATTGCTACAATTTTTTTATCTTCAAACGTTAAAATCGGCTTAATTTTCAACATAGAACCAACTAAGGCAGCCCCAGCTGATAAACGTCCCCCTCTTTGAAGATTATTCAAATCATCTACAATGAAGTAAGCTGTTGTACGATCTACTAATTGCTGAACACAAGCAACAATTTCTTTAGCTGTATATGTTTCATCTTTTGCCATCATTGCAGCAAGACGAACCGCACGAGCTTGAGGTGCACAACTAATTCCTGAATCGATTGGATAAATCAATACTTCATCTTGTAATTCTTCAGCAACTGTCACAACTGTTTGATAAGTTCCGCTAATCCCACTGGATAAAAGAATTGGAATAATAGCATCATAATGATGGGATAATTCACGGAATAATTCAATCGTTTCACCAACTGCTGGTTGTGAACTAGTTGGAAATACCTCTGAGTTTTTTACTTTTTCATAGAAATCGGCAGTTGTCAAATCTTGTTCTTCACGATAACTTTCTTGTCCAAAAATAACTGACAGTGGCAATACATGAATATTCCACTCACGGCGTTCTTCTGGTGTCAAATACGCAGTACTATCCGTTACGATCGCAATTTTCATTTACTCGACTCCTTTTCTTAAAATTAGCAACCACGTTGCTTTCTGTAGTATACCAAAAATACATATTTGGGGCAAACGTTGGAAATTGGAGGAGAAAACAAAAAGACCCCGAAGGGTCTTTTCATTGAGTTTAAGGATTAAATAATTGTCCTGAGAATCCGTCTGTATTTTTAAGAAGTGCTTTGAAGACTTTTGATTTAAGCTCTACAGTTTTAGCTGTTCCTCCACCTGCTAGGTCA
>NZ_CAUPZT010000034.1:0-17061 GCF_963515615.1 uncultured Granulicatella sp.
GTCCCTACACATTTGGTTTGTCTTCTTTGTTTAGTTTTCAAAGGTCAACGTCGCTTGGCGCGACAACTCCTATATATTATCATAGGCGTTTTTCTCTGTCAACAAATTTTTTGAATTATTTTTAAAATTTCTTTTTCGCAATCGCTTTAAATGCGAACGTTCGTTAACAGTGTTTATAATTTACCATAGCTGAATTTATTTTTCAAGTCCTTTTTACAACTTTTTTTATATTTTAGCAGATTTTTTGTTGCACTCTGCTAAAAACCTTATTTTAGCGCCTTTTTACTTATTTACTTCTCTCTTTTAGAGGAGTATACTATATTTATCAAGCCGAAATAGCTCAGTTGGTAGAGCAACGCACTCGTAACGCGTAGGTCACAGGTTCGAACCCTGCTTTCGGCATCTTATTTAAATTTTAGTTTTCAGAATGTTGCTATATTAACATTTTACTACTCTAATATTGCTAATATATTACTTAAATTCTAACTTTACGGAACATTTTAGGAACAACTGAATTATATATGAAAGGACCTCAGACTTTTCCATCTGAGGTCTATTTTTATTTCACTATATTTTGAATAATCGTTAATACAACTTCTTTTGCTTTTTCCATGCTTTCTAATGTAACAAATTCATATTGTCCATGTAAATTCTCTGCACCTGTAAATAAGTTTGGCGTTGGAATTCCTTTAAAGGTAATAATACAACCATCTGTACCTCCTCTAAAAGGCTGAATATCTGGTTCGATTCCACATTGACGGTATGCTCCTTTTGCTACTTCGACTGAAGTCATATCTTCTTTTAACACTTCATACATATTAAAGTACTCATCATAAATATGACATTCAATCCTTGGAACATCATAAGTCTCATTTTGTTCTTCTACAATTTTCGCAAAGTTTTTCTTACGTTCTTGGAATTTCTCTATAGAATGATCTCGAATAATATATTCTGCTTCTACCATTCCTATATTTCCTGATTGTTTAGCAAGCATATAAAACCCTTCATACCCACTCGTTCTTTCAGGAACTTCTTGATTCGGTAATTTGGAAAATAGTATAGCTGCTTCTGCAAGTGCATTTACCATAACATCTTTTGCTTGTCCGGGGTGAACGCTTGTTCCATTAATTTTTACCACCGCTCTTGCGGCATTAAACGTTTCATATTCTAATTTTCCGACTACACCACTATCTAATGTATAGGCAAATTGAACTGGCATTCTCTCCGCTTTGAATCGATGGGCGCCTTTTCCAATTTCTTCATCAGGTCCAAACGCTACCCATATATCTCCATGGAGAATCTCAGGATGATCTAGCAAATCAATAGCTGCTTCTAATATTGAAACTAATCCAGCTTTATCATCTGCTCCTAACAATGTTGTCCCATCTGTTGTAATAAGAGTTTGACCGATATAATTTTTCAAGTTAGGAAATTCTTCTACTCGCATCATCAGTCCTAATTCAGCATTCAACAACACATCTTTCCCATCATAATTCAAATGAATTTGTGGTTGAATATTTTCTGCATTAAAATCTGCAGTGTCGACGTGTGCTACAAATCCAATAGCTGGTGCTGTTTTACCCTTAGGCAAATTACTTGGAATACAAGCGACTAAATAGGCATCTTCTAAATCTAAAGAAATATTCGAAAAGCCTAATTCCTTCAATTCCTGTTCTAACATTTGTAGAAAATCTAACTGACTTTTCGTTGTTGGAACTGCAACTGAGTTTAAATCACTTCTTGTATTAATCTTTGCATATCGTACAAAACGATCTAACAAGCTTTCTCGCATTAGTAAGAGTCATCTTCTTTCACTTGGTAGAATTCTAATTCTGCAACAGTTTCACGACCAAACATTTCGATTGTTACTTTAACTTTTTGTTTTTCGTCATCAATTTCTGTCACTTTACCACTCATACCATCAAAGGCACCTTCAGTGATAATGACATAATCTCCAACTTTAGCATGTAAATCTACTGGCGCATGAGTTGGCACTCCTAAGCGTCCTAATAATGTATCCACTTCTTCTGGTAGTAATGGAGATGGTTTTGAAGCTGCTCCGTGAGATCCTACAAATCCTGTAACACCTGGAGTGTTACGCACAACATACCATGCTTGGTCTGACATAATCATTTCTACTAATACATAACCTGGGAAAGTTTTACTTACTGTAACTTTTTCTTTTCCATCTTTTACTTCAACTTCTTCTTCCTCTGGAACAATTACTCGAAAAATATTTTCTTCCATTCCCATTGAACTAATACGTAATTCAATATTTGATTTCACTTTATTTTCATATCCTGAATAAGTATGTAATACATACCATTCTTTTGCTGCATTACTCATCGTAATTCCTCCTAATATTTTTCATACAAAAAAACCTTCTCACTTGAAGGTTTTTGCTTGTTTTTATTATACCACTATTTTATAACTCTTGCGAATTATTTAATGATTAATTTAAATGCATTTGAAATTGCGAAATCCACTACTGTGAAAAATCCTAATGCAAGTAATACTGCCATTACAACTGTTAATGTATATTTATTAACTTCTTTACCAGTTGGCCACGTTACTCTCTTCATTTCTTTAACAACATTTACTAAAAAACGCATTCGAAACTGCTCCTCTCGATTATTTTGTTTCTCGATGTAGTGTTTGTTTATTGCAAAACTTACAGAATTTTTTTAACTCTAAACGTTCAACACGTTTATTTTGCCCTAAAGTAAGTGTGTAGTTTCTTGAACCACATACACTGCATGCCAACGCTGCTTTCTTTTGTGCCATATTTTCACTACTCTCTTTCTTCTACTATATCATATCTATTCAATCATAAAATTCTTAGTACCAAATGTCAAGCTTTAGCGAAAAAATATGACACTAATGACTAATAATAACATTTGCACGACATGAATCATAACCATATTCTTAATGGCTAATACAAATGTTGTTCGTTTCTCTTGTTTTTGAAGGAAGAGTTGAATATTTTTATACACTGGAATACCCACTACTAGAGTTCCTATCATTAAAATTGGTGCGATTTTAAATACAACTGCTAACACCATAGCTATAAAACTAACCAGATAAAGTCCCTTATATAATTTTAATGCTGTTGCTTTTCCAATATAATACACCAATGTATAGCGGTGATTCGTAATATCTGTTTCTAAATCACATAAATTATTACTCAACATAATATTCGCAATCGTACATACTAACGGCAATGAGAGCAATGCTACTTTGAAGTGATCTAATAACGCTAATCGGACAACCAACATTCCTTGATCTAATCCCATCCATGCAAAACTCGCTTCTGGAGAGTTTAAAAAAATCACAATCCAAAAAATCCCAAACCCCATAGTAACTCCAGACAACACTTCCCCTAATGGCATTCTTGAAATCGGAATCGGACCAAAAGTATAAAAAATACCTATCACAAAACAAAGTGCACCGACGAATAATAAAATCATATTCGTTCTCACTACTAAAAAAATCCCAATAATTGTTGCAATACCGACTAGAGCAGCAAATATAATTGTTGTCTGTTTTACTGTTAAAGATGAAGTTCCAATAATATTTTCTTCTTGGCGATATATCTCGTTTTTTGCTTTAACATAATCCATTAAATTATTCATAACGGTCGTAGCCATATCAAAACATACCATTCCAATAAAGAATAACGCCATATTCACGGCATTGAAATTCCTAAATGTCCAAATCGAATACAGTAATCCAACTATAAAAGGAATGACACTCGCAATTTTCGTTCTTAGTTCCACTAATTCAATGATATCTTTCATATTAACGCGACCCTTCCCATGTATATTGCTGATTCGTTAGCTTAAATGTATCCTTAATCGAATTAGATACATAGACTTTCTTATCTTTCGTCATAAATACTGCATCTACATCATCTTTTTGATTCACATATTTCAGCCCTTCTTCTACACCGATTGAAAACATTGAAGTGGACAATGCATCTCCTCGAGTTGAACTTGAGACAATAATTGAAACTCCTGCAATATCATTTTCATATGGGTAGCCTGTTTTTGGATTTAAAATATGATGATACGTCTTCCCGTCAACTTCTAAGTATCTCTCATAAATCCCTGAAGTTACAATGGTCTTTTCCTTTTCTAATATCGTTCCTAATGTTGTCCCACGACTTTCCAACGGATCTTGCAATCCTACATTCCACGCTACACCATCTCGTGCTGGAGAACCACCCATTACGACAATATTTCCACCTAAATCAATAACTGCAGTTGTTACACCTTCTTTTTTAAAGAAATTCCATAATTGATCGGCAATAAAACCTTTCGCAATTCCACCTAAATCTAATAACATTCCTTTTTGAGTTAGAAAGACACTTCTTTCTTCATCATTTAACACAACATTTTTATAATTCACTAATGGCAATGCATCGTCAATTTCTTTTTGGGAAGGTTTTCTAGCATCCGGAAACCCAATTCTCCATAAACTTGTTAGCGGACCTACCGTAATATCAAAACTACCATTAAATTCTTCACTATAAGCGATTCCTTGCTTAATGACATCATACACTTCATCACTGACTGCTACCGCATGGTCTCCTGCCGCTTCATTAATCGCATCTACTTCTGACCCACTCGCATTTACTGTAATTCTAGCTTCTAAATCTTTCACCAATGCGAAAGCACGGGTTAATAAATCTTCAGTATTTGGATGATAGACAGACAATGCTACTGCAGTCCCTAGTAAGAAATCTGTTTTTTTCACAGGAGACTTAATAATTTCTCTAGGTGTTTTTACAGAAGCTGATGAAACAACTTCTGCATCTCGAACTTTCTTTTGCTGACAACTCACTAAGCCAATTGAACTTAAAGCGAGAGTTGCCACTAGCAACCATTTATTGATTTTCATATATTTCTCCTTATTGTTTAAATTCCATTCAAATAGTCTACTAAATTTTTCACAATAACTCAAGCAATACTCCTATTTTTCAATATAAAAAAACCGAGCCTAAGCCCGGTTCCTACTTTCATTTTAAATTAGCCTTGAGGTGCAGCCACTTTAATTTCTTTAGTATCACCTTTTTGAGCTGCTTCAATTAATTTATTAGCATATTCTACAAATGAAGTGTGTGCATTTGTTGCTCCAGAAACTGCTTCAACATCTGATGGAGTTTGTTTTTGTACTAAACCAACATTGTATGCTTTGAAGTATTCAGCTGGTCCAACTTTAACTTTATCTTTCATTTGTTTTTCATAAGCTTCATCTTCTGATTTACGTTTGCCATCTTTATTTAAGTTATCATAATCTGAAGATGTAATTTTTCCGCCTTCAACTACGATTGTAAACTCTACATGCCAACCACGTTTGTCAGTTTCAGATACTAATTTGTAAGTACCGTCTTTTAATTCTCCTGAAGCAGTAGATTTTGCTGCTTGAGTAGTTGCTGCTGTTGTAGTTGCAGTCGATGAAGTCGTTGATTTAGAACCTCCACCACATGCAGTTAATACAACTACTGATGATAATAAAACAGCTGCTGTTGCTAATGATTTTTTGATTGTCATTTTATCCATCCTTTTCTCTTTATTTGTACTATTATATCATGTTTTCATAATTCTTTGCAAATTCAAATCAAAATGAACGATTTATCGGGGATACTCTCTACATAACTCTTTTTAAAAAGCTATTCTAAGATAAAAATCCAACCAATAATGATTCTTTTACTCAGAATTTATTTCTCAATTACATAGTACGTTCTAATAATTGTTTTGTTAATTGAGTTAACGTTGCCTTCATATCACTTTCTGGTAAACGCTCAATCTGAGATAACGCTTGCTTCGTATATTGCTGGGCTAATTGTTGTGCTTTTTGCAAGCCTCCAGAATCCTGTACTAATCTTCTTAGTAATAATCGTTCTTGCTCAGAGATTTCTTGCTTCTTTTCTAGTAAAGGAATCATTTTATCAGACTCTTTTTCCATCGCATAAATTAATGGTGCTGTATAAATTCCTTGCGCAACATCTTCTAAAACAGGTTTTCCAAACTCTTGAGAAGTCACTTGATAATCTAAAATATCATCTAAAATTTGAAACGCCATTCCAATTTGTTGACCAATTTTCTTTGCTCTAAGAGCATCATCCATTTGTCCTAATTTTGCTCCCATATAACAGCTAACCATGAATAATTGAGCTGTTTTCCCTTCGATTCGTTTCAAATACTCTTGTAGCCCTAAATCATAGCGATAACGATTTCGCATTTGTGCTAATTCACCCTCAACTACTCGTGCCATTCCATTGGTTGGAAGTGAAATTCCTTCTAAATCAGGTAAATGAGTAGAAAGAAGTTGATAGCAACTCGTTAAAACAAAATCTCCAGCATAAATCGCTACACGATTTCCATATCGAGCATTCAGCGTTTCCCGCCCTCTTCTCATATCTGCTTCATCAATGACATCATCATGGAGTAAAGTTGCTACATGTAGTAATTCTAAAGCCGCTGCAACAGATCTTACTTGTTGCTGATTCCCATTATTACTCCAGTTAGCAAATAATGTTAGATAAGCGGGACGAATCATTTTCCCGCCTTGCTGTAACATCTCTACAATCGCTTGGTGAATATCTTCATCTTCCATTTCAACACTATTTAACATTAACTGACGAATGGCTAATAATTCTTGTTTTAAAAACGGGTATTCATTCCACATTGAATGAATCATTTCCATAATTTTTTCTCCAATCACTATAGACAAAAAGTCGGCGAAGCCGACTTTTATCTTATTTAACGTTCTTGTTTATCTGCACCGAAACCATAAATATGTTTCGAAGTTCCATACCACCATTTACCAGCAGTTTTTTGGAACCATGGAATGAAGTAGTAATCTAAGCCAAATGCACGTCCTGATCCGTTCATTAAAGCAATTGCTGCTGGGATAAACCACATATTTACCCAGTAGAACATACCTGACAATACAAATGTTGTTACTAATCCAACTGTTACTGCATTAACAATCCATGTTAAGAATCCAGCCATAATTGCTAAACCAATGGCTAATTCTACAAATGACATAATTGTTTGCATTACATGTGCTACTTCCACATTTGGAATCATGATTTGCATAATTGAAGCAAACCAGTCTGGCATTTTATCTAATACCATCATTGGTTGTTCACCATATGAATAGTTAAATCCAAATGAAGTCGCTACTTCTGCTACTGTTTGAGTAGCTGCTCCACTTGCTGCTGCAACTGTTTCAGCAGCTCCGCTTGCTGCACTTGTTGGTTCAACTAACCAAGGGAATGGGAATGCTAAATGCGTTCCATCAATCCAGCTATGCGCACCCCAAAGACCAAAGATTTTCTTCAATCCTTCAATTGTCCACATACCACCATAGAATAAACGTAATGGTAATGCCCAAAGAACATTTCCGTAACGAGATAAGTGTCCACGGAAGATATTACGACGATCTTTAATGTGGAAGAATTCATGGAATACATATTGAATCGCATAATATAATGAGAAGATTTCTAAGAAGTATTTGATATTTACTAAATGTTTCATCAACATTGCAAAGAAACCACTTAGGTGATATTTGCCCATTAAGAAAGCTACACCATAATGCGATCCAATTGAAACCATAAATCCATCGTATTTTCCTTTATAAGCAACTTTTGCATCATTTTCTACATCTGCAATAATATTTTTCGCTGCAGTATGTCCAGTTTGTTCAGCTGCTTGAACAATTTGTGGAGTTGGACAATTTTCTTTGTCAGGTTCTTCATAATAAGCTAAGTCCCCGATTGCATAAATGTTTTCTTCTCCATCTACTTGCATGAACTCATTTACGACTAAACGACCTGCACGAGCAGATTTGAATCCGAACACTTCAGATTCAGTATTCGCTTTAACACCAGCTGTCCAGAATAATGAGTAAGTTGGAATGACAGTACCGTCTACTAAACGAATACTATTTTCTTTTACTTCTTCAATTCCGTTTCCTTTAATCACTTTAATGTCACGGCTAGTCATAAATTTCTCAGCTTTAGCAGCATCTTTTTCATCTAACATATTTAAAATCGTTGGAACTGCTTCAACAATGTATAGAGAAAATTCACTTTCATCTAAGTTGTATTGCTTTGCTAATACTGGAATCCAGTCCATAATTTCACCGACTAATTCTACCCCAGTAAATCCAGCACCACATACTGTAAATGTTAATAAAGCACGGCGTTTGGGAGTTACATGCTCTTTAGCTGCACGCTCTACACAACGAATAATATGTTCGCGCATTTTAATCGCATCTTCCATTGACCATAATGTAAATCCGTGTTCTTTCACACCTTGTACACCAAAGTCATTTGCTTCTCCACCCATACCGATTACTAAATAGTCATATTGGAAAGATTTATACGTTGTTGTGACAACTTTTTTAGTTTTATCTAAACTTACTACCTTGTCTGTTACTAATTGAACATTTTTTGAACGTGCAAATAATTTTTGTAAATCATATTGAATTGCTTCTGGTTCTACACGACCTCCAGCTACTTCATGTAACTCCGTCATGTATGTTAAATATGGATGTTTGTCAATTAATGTAATTGTAACATCTTTATCTTTTCTGAAATGACGTGATAATTTCTTCGTTGCTGCTACTCCTGCAAATCCTGCACCGATAACAACAATATTTGTTTTCGTCATTAGAAATCCCCTCTCATTTTATAATTTTTTCACTTAAGCATTATAGTATAAAAATAGCATTTTGTCTAATTGTTTTTTAACCTTTTCATAAAGTTACATTTCTTGTTTTTCACGATATGCTTTTAATATCTTCACATGATTTAAACCATAATTTGCAGAAATTCCAATCGCAATTCCTGCGAAAATTCCCACAATCGACATGGCTGGTAAATACAATAGAACTGTCCAAGATTTAGCAATAAAACTGGCAATGACTAACTGCCCAAAATTATGTAAAATTCCTCCCGTTGCACTCACACCAATTAAACTGACACGTTTCGGTCCTAATTGTTTAACGAGCAACATTCCTAGCAAACTAAACGCCGCTCCTGCACTACTGTACAATAAAGTAGAAAAAGTTCCACCTAACAAAGCAGTTAACAATGTTCTGAGTAGTACTACTAACACCACTTCTTGTAAGGATAATGTATATAAACCGATGACCGTAATAATATTGGCAACTCCTAATTTAGCTCCCGGAGCAAACGCAAAAGGAAAAGGAATCGCTTGTTCTAGTAAACTCAAAATAATGCCTTGAGCTGTTAATAACGAAATAAATAACATTTTTTTCAACGTTAGATTTTGTGTCATTTATCTACCTACTCTCTTCAAACTTGTCTTATAATTGTACCATAATTCTCAAAAATCTTAAAAAGATATCAAAAAAGCAAATATAAAAAGACCCCAAAAGCAACTTTTATTCTTACTTTCAGGGCAGTACGCCATTTACGAACGGCGCATTAATAGTTTTCTTTTCCATTCCATTACTTTTGGTGCAACATCTTGAAACATTGTAAACCAGAAACGATTAATCGGTAAATCAAACTCTCCAATATACTCCACTAAAATTGGGTCAAAAGATTGTTTAAACTTAGTAATGCCTGTATGATCTTCTGCATTACTTGAAACTCCAAACATATCATAATGACGAATACCTTTTTCATCATACAATTGTTGCATAATCCATGTTTGTAAAGCTTTATTTGCATTTAAGCCTGCATCATCTGTAATATTCGCTCCGTATAAATAATACGCCGTTTCTTTATACGTTGCGACAAATGCTCCACTTAAAACTTTTCCATTTGGATATTCTTTACACAGTGCTTCTAACTCAATCATTTCTTGCTCATATTTTTCAATATTTTTTAACAAGCTTTCTCTTTGATTCAATAAGTTTGTCTTCTTTCTCTCATTTTGAGTACTTTCAACTTGTGAAACAATTTTTTCTACCTCTGCTTTGGCTTGGTGAATTCTATTTTCTGTTGATTCTTTTGCGACATGATAATCAATTTTTGCAAAATATAAATCCATCATATCGTGAGCATGTAATGTTTCATAAATGGTTGTTAAATACTCTTTACTTCTGGCAATATATTGATCCCGCTCAGCAGTAATACGATTTAACACTTCATAATCATCAATATCCTCGATAGTTCCTTTATAACAAACAACTCCACGTTTTTGTGCCATTGTAACTTTATATCTTTCTTTAGAAGAGAAAGTATCTAAAATTCCTTTTCCTTTATCTTCTAATTCAACAATCATCGTCATTCTTGGTTGAATACCGTCAAATCCTAAATCTAGTGGTTGACTTACAAATCCTGACTCTAACAATAATTGACGAATGGATTCTTGATTGATGCCCTCTTCTACAATCGAAAAGTCATTCAATCGTTCTCTCCACATAATTTCAGGGTCAATTTTCAACCCAAATACTCGTTTTTGTTTTAAATGAGCTTTCAAAGCTTCAATCACTTCTTTAAATTGTTCTGCATCATGATAATCCGTCACAATCCCTCTAGGAGCATACGCTAAATATCTTTTCACTACAGGAAGGGCGCGATATAAAATCATAGTCGCTGCAACTGGTTCATCTTGATCATTCATTACAAAAAAAATATCATTACTCCATTCTCCTCTTGTTTTCACTTCTCCCCATTCCGGAGTTTGAAAAAGAGTACAGTTTCCTTGAGTTTGTAAAAACTCATGATATTCTGCAATAGAATTTCTCATATCTTTAATATACATCTCTAACTTCCTCTCAACTATTGTCATTAAACAGTATGACACTTCTCCAATGGATTGTCAAAAAATGTTAGAGATTGATGTTGTTCATATAATTTTCATACAAAAAACCGAGCTTTCGCTCGGCTTCTCATCTATCTTAAAATAGTTTTAAATATTGATCTAATTCCCATTGTGTGACTTGCGAACGATACGCTGCCCATTCAAATTTCTTCGCTTCCACAAAGTTACTGTAAATATGTCCACCTAATGCATCTTTTACAACAGTGTCAGTTTTCAAGCAATCAATCGCTTCTGCTAAACTACTTGGAAGATCATCAATTCCTACTTCTTTTCTCTCTGCTGTTGACATTGCATAAATATTGCGATCAACTGGAGCTGGAACTGGTAATTTTTCACGAATTCCTTCTAAACCAGCACGTAAAATAGCTGCCATTGCTAAATAAGGATTTGCTGCTGGATCCACACTTCTTAATTCGATACGAGTAGAAAGTCCTCTCGCTTCAGGAATACGAATTAATGGCGAACGGTTTTGAGCTGACCATGCAATATATACAGGCGCTTCATATCCAGGTACTAAACGTTTATAAGAGTTGACTGTAGGGTTACAAATCGCTGTTAAAGCTTTCGCATGTTTCATAACTCCAGCAATGAAATAACGACAAGTATCACTTAGTCCATGTTCATCTGTTGGGTCATAAAATGCATTATTTCCTTCTTTATCAAATAATGATAAGTTGAAATGCATTCCACTTCCGGCAATCCCAAATACTGGTTTTGGCATAAAGGTTGCATGCAATCCATGTTTACGAGCAATCGTTTTAACAACTAATTTAAAAGTTTGAATATTATCGCACGCTGCTACAGCTGGTGCATATTTCCAGTCAATTTCATGTTGACCTGGTGCTACTTCATGGTGACTGGCTTCAATATCGAACCCAATCTTTTCTAATTCTAGTACGATTTCACGACGACATTCTTCTCCTAAATCGACTGGAGCTAAATCGAAGTAACTTCCTTGGTCGTTTCCTTCAAGCGTTGGTTCTCCTTTTTCATCTAATTTGAATAAAAAGAACTCTGGCTCTGGTCCTAAGTTAAAATTAGAAAATCCTAAATCTTCCATTTCTTCTAAAATACGTTTTAAGTTTGAACGTGGATCTCCTGCAAATGGTGTTCCATCTGGTTTGTATACATCACAAATTAAGCGCGCGATTGTTCCGTGTTTACTACTCCAAGGAAATACCACCCATGTATCTAAATCTGGATATAAATACATATCACTTTCTTCGATACGAACAAAACCTTCAATGGATGAACCATCGAACATCATTTTATTCGATAATACTTTTTTTAATTGAGTAATTGGCACTTCCACATTTTTAATCGTTCCTAAAATATCCGTAAAAATCAAACGTAAATAACGAACGTCCATTTCCTCAACTTGTTTTAAAATTTCTTCTTGTGTGATTGTCATTTTTCTCCACCCCTATAGTAATTTTTCTTGTCCGGATAATCTTCCAATATGCATAATTTCGTTATACAAAATTCGTCGAACATCTTCATCCGTTAATCCATCATTTGTCGTTGGTTTTTCTAACGGGTTCTTTTTCACATTCGAATAAATTTTTTGAATCGCAACAATGGTTAATCCATCCGCCAAGTAGTCTTTGATTTCTAATAATCGATCTACATCATTTAACGAATACATTCTACGATTAGTGTCTGAACGTTCCGGTGTAATTAAACGTTGTTCTTCATAGTAACGAATTTGTCTTGCTGTTAAATCCGTTAATTTCATGACTGTTCCTATTGGAAATACTGCTAAAGAACGTCGTAATTCTTTTTCTCCCATCGTCAAACACCTCTCTTATCCTGTATGATAGCTGTATTGTAAAAATAACTGACATAAATGTCAAGGATTCTCTTACTTTTTATGTTATATTTTCTCACATGATTTTCTTTTCAACAAAAAAGGCTAGGTTTCCCCAGCCTATCTCTTTTGTTATTAATTTTCAGTTCCCCAAACTTCTTCGGCAACTTCTTTAATTAATGCTAATTTCGCCCATTGTTGTTCTTCTGTTAAAATATTTCCTTCTTCAGTTGAAGCAAATCCACATTGAGTACTTAATGATAATCTGTCTAACGGAATATATTGGCTTGCTTCTTTAATACGAGAGATTAATTCTTCCTTACTTTCTAGTTCTCCAAATTTTGAAGTTACTAGACCTAAAACAACTTGTTTATCACCAGAAACTTTCGCTAATGGAGTGAAGTCCCCAGCACGATCTGTATCAAATTCTAAGTAATAAGCATTCACTTCTTCTTGCTCGAATAATTCTTCGGCAACTGATGCATAACCACCACTTGCAGCCCAAGTAGAATGGAAGTTCCCACGACATACGTGAGTATTTACAACTAATTCTTCTGGAACATTTTTATAAACAGCATTATTTAAACGTAGAAATGTTGCTGCTAATTCACGTCTGACTTCTTCTTTATCACGACCTTGTCCCCAAAGTGTTAAGAAGTTATCATCTACTAAAATACCCCATGTACAATCATCGACTTGTAAGGTACGTAATCCTTCATCAAATAATTGTTGAATCACTTCTAAATAAGCTTTTGAAATATCTGCTACCACATCATCAAAATTTGAATATACACTATTCAATTGTTCCACATGTTCTTCATCACGAATTAATTCAAAATATAATTGAGATGGTGATGGAATTGTAATACGAGCCTCCACTTCATTATTATCGGCTACTAAATCTCTTAAAAATGTATAGTGAGCTACAAATGGATGATTACGTCCATGAATCGTTCCTACTACAGTTGCAGAGTCCGGTTTTGTCACTTCATCATGGAATTGGTATCCTGTTTTGGCTTGAACTCGTTTAATTCCTCCTAATCCCCAGAAGAAATCTAAATGCCAATAAGCACGACGGAATTCCCCATCTGTAATTCCTTTATATCCTGCTGCAATTTCTTTTTTTACTAAATCACGAATTGCTGCATCTTCAAAGTTTTTTAATTCTTGGTAACTAAAGTTTCCTTTTTCATACTCTTCGCGAGCTTGTTTTAAATTTTCTGGTCTTAAGAAACTTCCTACTGTATCAAATCTAAATGGTGCATGTTTTGTCATATGTATTACCTCTCTTCTCTAACTAACGTAATTACATTGTAACTGACTACCCCGTTATTGTCACATACTAATTTACTATATTTAAATATAGTTTAAAGCTATATACTTCCACAAAAAAACTCCTATAGAATCCTGTAATCTATAAGAGTTTCTCTGAATATAAATGTTATATAGCTTATTTTCCTTTATAAATTCTTGGATATTTCAACAATAAAATTGCTACCACAATTGTTACTACTAAAGTTTGTAATCCAGCAATTCCGTTAACTGTAAATGAATACCAATATGGTGATACTCCTTCTGGTGCATATTTACCCCAGAATAAAAATCCTGCAACAAAATGCCAGAAATAGCGAATTCCTACACCAATGAATGATGAAATGATAATATAAACAATTGCTAAAGATTGTTTTTCATTACGTATAGCAGATTGGAATTGATGATGTAATAATCCAGCAAATCCCATTACTCCAAATGCGATAATATACTCTATAATCACTTGAGAAAATGATAAGTACGCTACTTTCCCAAGTACAAAATGTAAGATTCCCCACACTAAACCTGAAAATAACGCTGGATACAACCCTCTACGTAAAGCAAACACCACTAAAACAATTGCACCAAATGATGGAGAAAACCATCCCATAAAATGAGGAATGAATGATAACGCCATCGCTAAAGCAGCGACAATTGCACCTTCTATCCACGCAATTCTTTTAATTGACATAAAAAAGCCTCCTTGTTTTTTTACAAAGAGACCCAATTGCAGACAATTATTCATACAATCCCTACGCACGTATTAACGTAACAGGTTCTAAGAGTTTGTGAACACATCTCAGCCAATGGCACCTCTTTGTATTTTTTAGAATGAAATCAGTATACTCCCTTTTTCACTTTTTTTCAACTCATTTTTTCATTTTCAGAACCTAATGTTGAATTTTTCTTATTTCAATTTTTGATAATAATGTATTGATGATCGTTTTTGTTGCAATCCCTATTGAAAAAGCTGTTGCACTTCCAGCAGCTGCTCCTTGTTTTAGACTCTCCTTATAATCACTTGTTTCAATAAATTTCGCCATAAAAGCAGCTAGCATCGAATCTCCTGCTCCTACTGAATTAATCAACTTTCCTGTTGGAACATTCGAAGCAAATACTTCCCCTGTTTCACTAACTAAAAATGCTCCTTCACTCCCACAAGACACTAACACATTACAAGCACCTTTTTTCTGTAATTGAAATGCATAATAAATGATTTTGTCTTGAGTCTTAATATTCACTCCAAATAATTCTTCTAATTCATGTTGGTTCGGCTTAATCATAAATGGTTGATAAGGTAAACAGGCTAACAATGAAGTTTTTGTTGTATCTAGCACTAACTTTACCCCTCTTGTATGACAAAGCTTTGCAATTTCAACATAAGACGTCTCATCTAGTCCTGGCGCAGCATTTCCCGCTAAAAATACAATATCCTCTTCTTGTAAATGATCTTCCAAATATCTCACTAGTTGTTGAAATTTTTCAACATTTACAGTAGCACCAGCTGCATTGATTTCAGTCTCGACTTCTCCTTTTACTTTAACATTAATCCTTGTAGTTCCATCTACAGAAATAAAGTGAGTTATAACACCTTCTTTTTCAAGAAATTCTTCAATAAACTTCCCTGTAAATCCTCCAAGAAATCCTGTAGCAATATTATCAACCCCTAGGCGTTTTAATACAACCGATATATTAATCCCTTTACCACCTGCTACATATTCCTCACTCATTGATCGATTCAAGGTTCCTAATTGACAATTTGGAACTTGAATAACTAAATCTACCGCTGGATTAAACGTAATGGTGTATATCATGTTTGCACCCCTTTCTAATATAAAAAATAGGGCTAGCAAAATGCTAGCCCTCTAAAAACATCCTAAAATGTGATTATTTTTTTAAGTTGTAGAATGCTGAAAGACCTTGGTAAACAGCTAAGTCACCTAATTGATCTTCAATACGTAATAATTGGTTGTATTTAGCAATACGGTCTGTACGGCTTAATGAACCAGTTTTGATTTGTCCAGCATTTGTAGCAACTGCGATATCAGCAATTGTTGAATCTTCAGTTTCACCTGAACGGTGTGATACAACTGCAGTATATCCAGCTTTTTGAGCCATTTCAATTGCGTTGAATGTTTCAGTTAAAGTACCAATTTGGTTAACTTTGATTAAGATTGAGTTTGCAACACCTTGTGCAATACCACGAGATAAAATTTCAGTATTAGTTACGAATAAATCGTCACCTACTAATTGAACTTTACCACCTAAGCGTTCAGTTAATAATTTCCATCCATCCCAGTCATTTTCGTCACAGCCATCTTCGATTGTGATGATTGGGTATTTCTCAACTAATTCAGCTAAGTATTCTACTTGTTGTTCTGGAGTACGTTTAGCACCTTTTTCACCTTCGAAGATTGTGTAGTCATATACGCCATCTTTGAAGAATTCTGATGAAGCACAGTCAAATCCTAAGAATACATCTTTACCTGGTTCTAAACCAACTTTTTTAATAGCAGCTAAGATTGTTTCTACAGCATCTTCAGTACCTTCAAATGTTGGAGCGAAACCACCTTCGTCACCTACAGCAGTTACTAAACCACGGTCGTGTAAAATAGCTTTTAATGCATGGAATACTTCAGCACCCCAACGTAAAGCTTCTTTGAATGTTGGTGCACCAACTGGTAAAATCATGAACTCTTGGAATGCGATTGGAGCATCTGAGTGAGATCCACCGTTAACGATGTTCATCATTGGTGTTGGTAATACTTTAGTGTTGAATCCACCTAAGTATTGGTATAATGGTTGATCTAAGTAATCAGCAGCCGCACGAGCAACAGCGATAGATACGCCTAAAATTGCGTTAGCTCCTAATTTACCTTTGTTTGGAGTTCCATCTAATTCGATCATTAATTTGTCAATCGCCATTTGTTCGCGAACGTCAAAACCGATGATTGCTTCAGCAATAATGTTGTTTACATTATCAACAGCTTTTTGAACTCCTTTTCCTAAGTAACGAGATTTGTCGCCATCACGTAATTCAACTGCTTCGTATTCACCAGTAGAAGCTCCTGAAGGAACCATACCGCGTCCGAACGCTCCGCTTTCTGTGTAAACTTCAACTTCGATAGTTGGGTT
>NZ_CAUPZT010000035.1:0-16650 GCF_963515615.1 uncultured Granulicatella sp.
TGTAGGTAATACATACCCATGCATATCACTTGTTTCAATAATTTTGATTTCCATTTTATCCCTCATTTCACTCTTTAGTCACAGCTTATTGTATCATATAAGCATTAAAATATATAGCTTGACTCCACTTTGATTCTTCCTCAAATATGAAAATTGGACTTCAATCTTTTCATTATTAAATTATATTTCCAAACATTTGTTTCTATTCTAACTTTCCTGTATACTAGAATTACTATCATGAAAGGAAATAAAGAATGAATTTTAAAAAATCTATTTTACAATTTAGCATTCGAAAATTAAGTATCGGAGTAGCTTCTATTGCTATTGGGTCTATTTTTATGAATGCTTCAATAGCTAGTGCAAATACAAACAAACCCTCTCAAAGAGTAAATTCTAATGCAAATACTTCGACTATTTCAACAGTTCATTCAAAAGAAATCAGTCAAAACAATCCAATTCAGCCAACAACAGAAACAAAACAAACACAAAAAATTGAAAAAAATAAACCTACTGCTCCTGACATTTTAACACTAACAGGAAAATTACCAAATGACACTTCTTCTATCAAACAAAACCAACCCATGGAAAAAGTAGAAGTCAAAGAAACAGCAAAAGAGCATCAAGCTGTAAGAAATTTAACACAAGCAGATGCCCTAAAAATTTCTAAAGGAGAACTTCACTCTGAAAATCATTTAATCGATCAATCCCTTTACGGAGAAAAACCTTTAAATCCTGAAGGGGATGATGATCATGATGGTATTAAAAACAAAGATGAAATTTATATTTATCGTAAAAATGATAAAGAATATGTAGGATACCATAGTCATCCACTATTAGAAGACAGTGATGGAGATGGTTTACGAGATAACGAAGATGATCACAAAAAACAATGGTATATGACTGATAGAGATGCCATTTTTTTCATGAATCTTGCTTATCAAGATGAAACTTCTATCAATAAAGTATTAGATCATTCAAAACCTTATCCAAGTCTCTTTCTAAAAGAACAAGAATTTAAAATGATGCACAATGAATTAGCACCATTTTGGAAATTAAAAAAATCTTATCACACAACAAGTGGAATGGATGCATTTTTATTTGAAACAAAAAGTGATTTAGCTTATCTAAAAGATAATACGGTTCAAATGCTAGCAATCCGTGGAACAAATCCTAGCGAAATGAATGATTTGACTGCCGATTTAGTATTATTTGGTGGAAATAAACCTGCTCAAGCAGATGATATTCGAAATGTGGTTGGAGAATTAGCAAAAGATTCTAGCATTACAAACTTATATATGACAGGACATTCACTTGGAGGATATTTAGCACAAATTGCTGCCGTAGAAGCTTATCAAAAATATCCTAAATTTTATGAACAAGTATTAAAAAAAGTAACAACCTTTAATGCTCCAAAAGTCATTACATCACGTACTGTTTGGAATGCGAATAATGGATTTTGGGACGTTGGCTTAGAAAGTAAGAAATTAGCCATAAACGGAAAAATCAAACATTATGTAGTCGATAATGACAACGTTGTCGGCCCATTAATCCATAATGATACTAATGTTGTCACTTCTACCGGTAATGCTAGTTTGAAACATGGTGCTCAAGGATATTTTGAAAGTCGCTTAAATTCCTTTGATAACTTTAATATTGGAAAACGTTCGACATTAGATAGCCAAGGCTATCGTGATCCTAAGTTAGAAAAAGTAAAATTTATCAAAAAAACTATTACTCCTGAAAATCCAACTCAACCAAGTATTGACCCACTAGAAAATGTAGCCTTAGGAAAACGTGTTACTCAAAGTTCTACTGCCTTTGGCGGAGATGCAAGTCGAGCTGTTGATGGTAAAACGGACGGAGATTTTGGGCATCAATCAGTTACTCATACAAACTTCCAATCAAAACCTTGGTGGCAAGTCGATTTAGATAAAGAAGAAACGATTCGTCAAATTAATATTTTCAATCGTACCGATACTGCACAAGAAAGACTTTCAAATTTCCATGTCATATTATTAGATAGCTTTGGAAATGAAATTGAACGTAAACGTATCTCTTCTTTAACTAATACCGCTGCTCAACTTGCTATTGATTATAAAAAGGCACGATTTGTTCGAATTGAATTAGAGGGTCATAATGCTCTCAGTCTTGCAGAAGTACAAGTTTTACGAGCTGAAAATATCGCTTGGAAAAAACAAGCTTCTCAAAGTTCAACAGCTTATGGTGGAGATGCAAACCGTGCTTTAGACGGAAATACAAATAATACTTATTCTCAAAACTCTATCACGCACACTAATTTTGAAAATAAAGCTTGGTGGCAAGTTGATTTAGGTCGAAGTGAACAAGTAGGATTCGTAAGATTATTCAACCGTGGGGATGGCGAATTAGCCAAACGTTTATCAAATTTTGATGTTATCCTATATAATGAAAAAGGACAAGAAGTTTCAAAACAATTTATCAAACAACTGACTTCTAACCAATTAGATGTACAATTCAATGGGCAATTAGGCAGATATATCCGAATTCAATTGCGACATGAACATCAGGCACTTAGCTTAGCAGAAGTAGAAGTATTTAGACATACTCCTGTAAAAGATGCGAATATTCAAATAATTCCTATCCAGCAACCGATCAACTCTTCAGTTGCTAAAGATAAAGTTTTAACGATTCAACATAAAGGTGCTTATGTAGCACGTTATACCATTACTTGGGATGAAATTAGTACAGATAAAAATGGAAATCAAACGATTCATTCAAGAAGCTGGGAAGGTAATGGAAAAAATCGTACAAGTGGTTTTATTTTAAATTTACCTGTAAAGGCGAATATGAAAAATATCCGTATAAAAATAGAAAAAGCAACAGGCTTATTCTGGAAATGGTGGCAACCAATTTATGAGAACAGCCTATTCCTGAATAATTCTCACCGTACCATTACACACTGGGGAACAACATTAAACTCAAAAATTTCGGATCAGTAATTAAAGTTTAACAAAAAAACACACTAAAAATTTAGTGTGTTTTTTTACATATTAAATGAGAAAAGACTTCCCATAGCAGCACTACAACCATGAAACCGAAAGCTTTACGTGCATCCTAGTACTACTATTAAGGAAGTCCACTTCCAAACGTACCCTAATTTATATCCGTTAAATAAGAATAGACTTCCTATAGTAGTATGAGCAGTATCAGCCAAATTGGCTGATACTGCAGGAAAATTTGAGACCTTAGGCTCAAATTTTAGCCATGAGACCGAAGGTCTGCTGGCGTCCTAATACTACTATTAAGGAAGTCTAATTCGAATACTTTTATTGGTTCCAAACTGATTGGAATTCAGCTTTAGAAGCTTCTAACACTTTATCAACACTTGAACCATTTACATCACTATAAACTTTTTCTTGAATCTTAGTGATTTCTGCATATGCAGAGTCAGCATTTTCAATGACAGGAATTGAGAACAATTCTTTTTTACCTTCAGCAATTGCTGCTGGAACTTTAGATTTAGAATTTTTGTATTCTGCACTATCTAACACTTTAGAAACTACTGGAATATATCCTGTAGCTTGCGCCCAAGTTAATTGAGACTCAGGAGAAGCTAAGAATTTTAAGAATAAGTAAGCTGCAGTACGTTGTTCTTCAGAAGCACTTTGGAACATGTAAATATCAGTACCTTGTTGGATACTAATTTTTTCTGGACGAGGAGCAACCCCATATTCATATCCAGCTTCTTTAGCACCTTTAGCTACGAATGATTCACCCGCAGTTGAACCTACATACATTGCAATTTGTTTGTTAGCAAATGGTCCTGATAAATATTTATCTGAACCAGCTGTACGGAAGTAACCTTCTTTAATCCCTTCAGCATAGTAAGAAACTACTTCTTTTGATTCTTTACTAGTAATGTCTAATTCTTTGTTGAATTGAACACCTTTGTTCACAATACCAGTTGCATAGTAGTTGTTTAATGAGTCAAAACCAGCACCTACAACTTGGTGGTTTGATTTTTCATAAATTGTTTTAGCTGCTTCTTTTAATTCATCTAAAGTAGTTGGTACTTTAACACCATACTCTTTTAATAAATCAGCATTATAGAATAATACTTCTGTTGATTTGTTAAATGGAATACCATATTGTACACCATTGATTTGAGCACCTTTTAATAATTCTGAACGAATCGCAGCATCATCTTTGATACCAATAGTTGCATTTTCTAAGTAAGGTTTTAAATCAACTAATTGATCTTGATCTGCAGCATTCCATAACCATCCTGGGTATGCTTGAGTAATTGTTGGTAAATCTTTTGGTGAAGTTAATGTAGAGTTAATTTTAGCTTGTAAATCTTTATATGAAGATTGGTTTTGTAATTCAATTTTCACATTAGGATTTTTAGCCATGAACTCCTCAGTTAATTTCGTTAGAGTTTCCTCTAATTTACCATTTAAGGCATGCCAGAAAGTAATTTTTGTTTCCTCTTTTACTTCTGTTTGAATGTCTGCTTTAGTTTCTTTTTGTGAGTTTGATGCACCATTGCCGCAAGCTCCTAAAACTAAAACTGATGTTGTCGCAAGTGTCGCTTTTACTAAAGATTTGAATTTCATAATTGTACTCCTTTTTCTTTTATAGTTTTACAACACAATTTTTTCGCCACGATGTGGCAATATTCTTTCACCATACGGATTTTCCAGTCTCTCTGGTTTTAATGTATGGATAGGAACCAAAAGTTGAGGTTCGATCATCGCAATAATACGGTCTAAATCCGCAGGTTTTGCATGACCTGAACAAGCGATTTTCACAAATTCAATGTGATGTTTCGCTAATAAATCGAGAAACACTTGATAATTCGGATCAAAGTCACCTAATGGTTGAGCATCACAGTGAAGGTACAGTGTTCCTTCTTGTAGTTTATCAAAATTATCTACTACTTGCCAAAAATACTGCTCTTGATCGTCAATTAGTGTTTGATAGGAAACTTCTAAATTAGGATTTAGTTCTGGAATCTGTTTTGCTTCATTTGAATAATAATAATGAGCATGAATTCCAAATACTTCTTGTAGTAATGCTGCCATATGAGCTTCTAATACTACTGTTCGTGGAGATTGCTCTACAATTTTTGCGAATCGTTCCACATTCGCTGGATAACCATTAAAAGCTATCGGACGGTTTGGATTTTCTTTTTGAAATTGAACCACTCTTTCAATGACTTCTAATTCATTGGATGGTTTAATTTCAGTTGGATCAACTGGTCTTTCAGGGAAACTAATCGTTACACCTTCCATCATCAACAGATCAGTATGCTTTGCTTTCTTACAAAACTCAACTGTTGCTTCTGGAATATACCCATGTAATCGTAAATCACCAGTATACGTAATGAAATGATCTGGAGTTCGAATTAATAAGGCACTTGCACCATATGCATCATGATCTACTGGAACAACTTCAATTGTAATATCCCCAACAGTTATGATTGCATTTGGTTCTAAGCCAATCATTTCTCTCGTAAATGGAGATTTTTCAAACGGTGTTGGTAATAAAAAATCCCCATTACGATTTAAACTATTTAAAATCATTTTTGTCTCTTTTAAAGTATACAATGGAATAACAGGATCTAAGTAATTAATCATTCTTGAATGATCTAAATGAGCATGTGATAGAAATACTGCTGTATTTTCATACTCACCTGTTTCTTCTCCATCGTATTCATATCCCAAACGTGGATCATAGACATGATTTAATTTTGGAATAATCCCATATTGAATCAGTGTTTGTAACTGTTCATCTGGCAAATCTAATTCTGGACGAAACTCTGTCCCGAAGTCAAAGAAAATATGAGAATTTCCATAACTCACTTCGATGACAGTTCCGCCAATTGTTAGAATTCCGCTATGGAATGTAACAACGGTTTTATCCTTTGATACCATTCTTAGCAACCCCTCTAATAATTTCTTTTCTAAATACGAAATAGATAATCAAAATAGGAACTACTGTCAATGTTGCGGCAGCCATTTGTAATTGAACATCACTACCACTTTCAGTCGTGAAGGCTGATAACCCGTTATTTAATAGACGGAAGTATTTAGTGTTTGTTGCAAGTAATGGCCATAGGAATGAATTCCAGCTCATAATGAATGTTAAAATCCCAACTGTTACAAGCGCTGGCTTACACATTGGCACTAAAATTCGACGAATATATTCTAAATCAGATGCACCATCAATTTTAGCGGCTTTGTAGAATGTACTTGGAATTCCACGAAGGTAACCATTTAAATAGTAAATATAGAAAATACTCGTTAAAAATGGAAGGATTAAAGCTAGATAAGTATCTAATAATCCTAATTGCGCAATAGTCTGATAATTTGTAAAGATAATTGATTCATAAGGAACCATTAATAATGAAACCATCACCATTGTCACAACTTTTTTATATTTAAATTCTAAACTTGTTAAAGCAAATGCTGCTAATAGTGAAGTAACAACTGTTGCAGCAGTTGTAAATAATGATACAAATAATGTATTGGCAAAGTAACGCAAGAATGGCGCTCTTTGGAATACTTCAAAATAGTTTTGCCATTGTAATGATTTAGGAATTAATGTTGGTGGAATACTAGTTGCTTCCGCATAAGTCATTAATCCTGTCAAAATCATATAAATAAATGGGAACACGGTAATGATTGATAAAACCACAATCAGTGCTAATAATAAATAATTGATTACTTTTTTCATGATTAACCCTCCGCTCTTCTCAAGAATTTATTTTGGAAGAAAGTAGCAATCAGAATAATCACAAATAAGATTACAGTTGCTGCCATCGCAATCCCTGGACGACCAGCCACATGGAACTTGTCATAAATATAGTACACTGCAGTTGTCGCACTATTGGCTACCCCTGCTGTTCCTCCAAATAATGCATATACTTGAGTATAAACTTTGAAGGCCCCGATTAAGTTCACTGTAGATAAGAATGCAATTGTAGGAACTAATTGAGGGAATGTAATTCTCCAGAAAATTTCTTTTTCTGTAGCTCCAAACATTTTTGCAATTTTAAAATGTTCTGGATCAATATTTCTCAAACCTGCTAATAAAATAATGATATTAAAGGCAAGTCCTGTCCAAATACCAAAAATAATTAATGTTGGCATACTCATATTAACATTATCTAACCAGTTTACCGCAGGAATTCCCACTAAACCTAGTAAGAAATTGATTAAACCGTAACTTCCATTAAAGAAATAACGAAACACAATCCCAATCGCGATTGTACTTGTAACATATGGCATGAAGAAAATTGTTTCAAACACACTCTTATGTTTTACCTTTTCAAAGATAATCCAGGCAATGACAACTGAAATACATAGTGCAACTGGCACTACTACAAATGCATATAAAGCCGTATTAATCAAAGCTTTATGAAATACTGGATCTGCTAAAACTTTTTGATAGTTCGATAAACCTGTAAATTGAAGTTTTAACAATGAACCCTTTTGAAAACTCATCCAAAATGAACGAATTAACGGATAAATATTAAATAGTAAAATCACACCTAATGACGGAAGAAGGAAAAACCACGCCTTTGGTTGATTCTCAGGATTATATTTTTTCATTAGTATACACGTTCTCCATTTTGATCGAATAAGAATAATTTATGTCTTAGAAGGTCAAATGAAAGTGTGTCTCCTTCTTCAATCTTATGTTCCACACTTACGATTGATTTAATATCTTGTTCTCCTAATGTAAAGTGTAAAATACGTTCACGACCAATTAATTCAACAGCCGTAACAGTTACTGTAAATAATCCATTTTCACTTGGAACTAAATCTTCAGGACGTAATCCTAAATAGTAATGTCCGTTTTCTAGGCCTTTACGGAAACGACTTTCCACTAATTCACTTGCTTGTAAAGTGAATGATGGGTGATGAATCACACCATCTTTTACTTCAACTTCTGAAATGTTGATAATTGGATTTCCGATAAATTTAGCCACAAATAAATTATTTGGTTCTAAATATAAGTTTTGAGGGTCATCATGTTGTTGAATAACACCTTCATTTAATAAAATAATTTTATCACTGATGGATAAAGCTTCTTCTTGGTCATGAGTTACAAAGATAGTTGTAATTCCTACTTCTTTCACTAAACGACGAATTTCTTCGCGAATTTTCAAACGTAAACGAGCATCTAAGTTACTTAATGGTTCGTCTAATAATAATACTTCTGGTTTTTGAACTAACGCACGAGTAATCGCAACACGTTGTTGTTGTCCACCTGATAAAGTACCAGGTTTTTTCTCAGCTAATTCTTCAATATTTGTTAATTGCATGTATTCTTCTGCAACTTTTTTAGCTTCTTCTTTTGAGATTTTCTTTTCCCCTACTGTTAATGGGAACATAATGTTCTCTAATACTGTCATATGAGGATATAATGCATAGTTTTGGAATACGAATCCAATATTTCTATCTTTTGGTTCTGTATTAATCACAGAAGATTTTTTGAATTGGATATCTCCACCAGTTGGTTGTAATAACCCTGCAATCATATTTAAAATAGTTGATTTTCCGCAACCACTAGGCCCTAATAAGCAAACTAAATCCCCTTGTTCAATTGAAAAGTTAACGGATTTTAATGCTTCAAAGCCATTATCGAATACTTTATTTAAGTCGATAACATCAATCATGAGTAAACCTCCAAATTTCTTTACTTGAATACATTCCAGTATACCATGTTTTACGCTTTCATGCGATACAAATATTAAGAATTTTTTAAAAAAATATTTTTTCTACGAACTTTTTCGCATAATTCCTGAAGAAAATACGCAATAAAAAACGCCTCTAGTTTTCACTAAAGACGTTTATTTTTACTATCGATTAATAATTTTGAAGTATTCTCTTGAAGTAATTTTGTAAACTAAGAAGTATGCAATCATAAATACTCCAGCTACTGCTAACATTGTCAATCCAATAATGCTTCCTTTAATGCCAAAGATTAAGACAATTTTGCTAACGATGTTATACGATAATGCCGTATGCAAGAATGCTGTTAATAGCGGTAAGAAGAATACAATTAGCACTTGACGATTAATCGATTGATGAATCATTGGTTGATCAATTCCAATTTTCTTCAAGATGACATAACGTTCACGGTCTTCATAGCCTTCAGAAACTTGTTTATAGTAAATAACTAAAACTGCTCCTACTGAAAAGGCAATGGCTAATAATATTCCTAAGAATAATAGAGAACCATAAAATTGGAATAATAATTGAGCAATTTCGATTTTCCCATCAATTCCCCCAGCAATATCAGATTGTTGATACGCTTCTAGTTCTTTTTTCTTCTCGTCATCTGTTTGACTAGAAGTATTCCATAATGCAATATAATGTCTTGTATAAGCTCGATATCCTTCATCATTTTCTTTACTGTAATATGGAACAACTTTTGCCATATCTTCTTCATTTAAAAGTCCAATATAGGAGTGATCAGTAATATTTGGATTTACAATTAATCCTGCTGCGAATTTATTCACATCTATGACTTGTCCAATTGAAAAAGTATTTTCTCCAACTGCTATTTGAGTGAAACTAGGTTTTGTTCTCTCAGTATATTGTTCTCCTATCACCATTTCTCCAGGTTTAACAGTGATATTTTCTCCACTATTACGATTATAATCTTCCACTGATACTAGGACGACCATAGATTCTGGAAGAGTACCTAGTTTTTTTACATTTGTATCTAATACATTCCCTTCTTGATTTCCCCCTGTTAAAATATACGAATACTCATAGAAATCTGTGACTTTTGAAGCAGTTCCTGCCGCTAATTGTTTCGCTTCTTTTGAATATGCTGCTGTTTCTTCAGGATTACGATACATATTTCTAAAAGTAAAATCAGTTGGACTTGTTCGATTAATCACTTCCTGTGCTCCAAACTGCAACGAACCAGTTGTTCCAAGAGTCACTAACACCATTGTTGATAAAATACAAATACTTGCCAAGCCCATCGCATTTTTTCTCATTCTAAAAATCAAATTAGAAACTGAAATGAAGTTAATTGGACGATAATAAAATGTTTTACGATTTTTCAAGAAGCGTAAAAGAGCTATACTTCCAGCATCAAATAAAATATACGTTGCGATGACTACTAATAATACTGCAATAAAGAACCAACCTAATGCTTTAATCGGACTTTCGATTGATTGAGAAATATAATAAGCATATCCTAAAATCGCTACTCCAATTAATGCACGAATACTTAAGAAACGACCTGTTTTTTCTCCTGATTTCTTCTCACGTAGTAATTCTAATGGACGACTCACTCTAATCTTAATCGCATTTAAAATCATTAAGAAAACAAAAATTCCACTAAATAAAATTCCAATCATAATGACTGATGCAAATTGGAATTCATATGAAATCGGAACAGTAAAACGCATTGCTTTCAATAATAAGACAAATGCTAATCGATTCAATAATACTCCTAATACAAGACCAACAATTAGGTTAATGATTGCGAACAACACCATTTCAATAACTTGTAACAATTGAATTTGAGAACGACCCAATCCTAAAATGCTATATAACCCAAATTCTTTTGAACGATTTTTCATCACAAAGCCATTCGCATAAATCATTGTTAAGGTAGAGACAAGTAACATGATTACAACCCCAAACCCTAATGCCATGACTACCGTGTTTCCACCATTACTTTGCAATATCGTTTTATTTGTAGAAAGTGCCATTAGAATATATGTAATCACCATCATTGTAATAGAAGCAACCGAGAATGGAATATACAATGTTCGATTTTTCTTTAAATTGGATACTGCTAATGAACTAATTAATTTAAACATGACTTTCACCTCGATTAGCCATTACTGTTAACGTATCAGAAATTGCTTCAAACATTTCTTCATCTGTACGTTCTCCTTTAAATAATTGATGATACAAGATTCCATCTTTAATAAATAACACTCGTTTAGCTCGACTAGCAGCTAAGGTACTATGCGTTACCATTAAAATCGTTTGTCCATTTTCATTTAAAGTATCAAACACATCTAAAATATTGCTAGAAGATTTTGAATCTAATGCCCCTGTTGGTTCATCGGCTAGTAAGATACTAGGGTCAGCCATCATTGCACGTCCAATGGCTACTCTTTGTTGTTGCCCTCCGGATAATTCATAAGGATATTTTTCTAGTAATTTTTCAATCCCTAACATCGTAGCAACAGGTTTTACTTTTTTCTCCATTTCTTGAACAGTTTTCTTCGCTAGTACTAATGGAAGTAACATATTATCTTTCACAGACAATGTTTCTAATAAATTGAAATCTTGGAAGACAAATCCTAAATGATCACGACGAAATGCTGCTAATGTTTTGTCTGGAATATTTTGAATATCTAATTGATTCAATAATACTTGCCCTTTTGTTGGACGATCTAATGTTGCTAAAATATTTAGTAGCGTTGTTTTACCAGAACCTGATTCACCCATAATGGCAACATATTCTCCTTTTTCAACACTAAAAGTAATATCTTTTAATGCTTCTACTTGCATCGCTCCAAATCTTGTATGGTAAATTTTTTGTACTTGTTTTACATCTAATAATGTCATTTCAATTCCTACTTTCTCTTTGATTTGTATTTATTCTATCAAATAAAAACGATGTATTCCTATATTTTAGCTATCATTTTCCTTTTGTTTCTTACATTTTTGTAAGAAAGAATTTTTTATTAATTTTAGATATTTTTACTTTCAAATAAGAAATAAAAATCGTATAATATAAATGTAAAAGTAGTGATAATTCATTACTTAAACAATATAATAAAATGATTAATTAAGAATAATCATTTTACTTATTTTTCCTTTTTTATTGTTGTGATTTCCGGAAAGAATTTCATTCTTTTCGTTAATCTTTCCTTTGATTGGCAGAGCTATTCTAAAAATATCAACCATCATACACTTATGCCAGAAACTCTGCCATCAAGGACTGCCCACCTAACCTTTTAGACTACGGTCTGAACTGTTAGGTGGGTTATTCATTTAAGCACAAAAAAAGACGAGACTTTCGTCCCGCCTTACTCATTCCATCCGTTTATTGAACTTTTAAAATTTGTTCTTTCGCATGAATTAATTGCGTAATCAAAGCACAATATGGAGTTGGAATTCCATATTCTTTTCCACGTTTTGCAACAAAACCATTTAAGTAATCTACTTCTGTAAAACGATGATTTTGCATTAAATCTTGATGCATTGAAGGGTAATGTGCACGTACTTTATTTGATGCTGTATAAACATAATTTTTCATTTCTGCTGCATCAATTTTCACACCTTCATGATGAGCAACTGAAACAAACTCATGAATAATTTGTTCAACAACTGCTTCTGCTGTAGTAGTATCGAATACTTCCCCAATATTCGCATCTAAAATTGCACAAGTTGCATTCATTGTTCCATTCACACATGCTTTTCTCCAAATTGAGAATAAAACATCTTCACTGTAACTAGCATTTAATCCTGCTTGATTCATAACAGCTACTAATTCTTCTGCAATCACACGACCGCTTGCTTCTTCTACTGCTTGAATTTCCACAGTACCTGTTCCACCTAAACGAGCCACACCTGGAGCATTAATTCCTGCTGTCCAAATCGTTACACCCATAATAATATTTTTACGTGGAACATATTTTTCCATTGTATATTCATGACCTAAACCATTTAATAAGCAAACTACTTTTGTATCTTCATGAATAATTGGTTTAATTTTTTCAAGCATTTCTCCTAATTTCATTGATTTTGTAAATGCAATAACGACATCTACTTCCTCATGAACTTCTTCAGGTCTGTAGATAGGGATTTGTAATGTATCTGTTGTATCTCCATCTACTACTTGTAACCCATTTGTACGAATAGCTTCAATATGTGCTGGCCATTCATCAATTAAAACAACTTCTTGTCCTGCTTTTGTTAACATATAACCAAAGCGACATCCCATTGCTCCCGCACCTGCAATTGCAATTTTCATTATAATTCCTCCTTATTATACCGTTAATTTATAATCTTCCGGTTGAATCCATTGTACCACTTTTTCGAACACATGGATAAAAATAATGTTGAAAATAATTGGTGCAACTACAAAAATGACTGCTACTAATAGAATATTTCCAACTGTCCATCCATTTTCCATTAAATTTAAAGCATAAATTGGACCTACTAAACCACTAAACCCAAAACCTGCACTAGCAGGAGTTCCTTGAATAGAAAATACTGCTGCTAAAATACCTAATAATGCTGAAGAACATAACATTGGTAATAAAATTTTAGGTTTTGCAATCACATTTGCCATTGACATTTTCGGAGATCCAATAAAGTGTGCAATACAAGTTCCTACTGAATTAACTTTTAATCCTGCAACTGCTAAACCAAAACCTGCCGCACAAATTCCTAAGTTTGCTGCACCAGAACCAATACCTGATAGACCAATTGCTAAACCAATTCCTACTGTTGTAAATGGTGAAACAATTAAAATACAGAAAGTCATCGCAATTAACATACACATTAAAATTGGTTGTAAGGTTAATAAGAATTCCACACCTTGACCAATTAATGCTGTAATTTTAACAATATATGGCTGAGAAAGTCTTCCAATCCCACCAATAACGACTAATGTAACCGTTGGAATCACAATAATCGAATAAGCTCTTGCTTTATCTCCAATCCATAAAATAAATGCAGCTGCTACTGCCGCCGTTACACCCATTGTAATAATATCTCCAGTACCAGAAAATACCACACCTTTAACATCTGGATTAAAGCCAGGTGCACCTCCTGCAAAAACAGTAGCTAAAGCAATGGCTCCTGATTGAATTGGCGTAAATTTAAAGAAATGTCCTACCATTAAACCAATAATTGCACCCATCATAGTATTAGCCACTTGAGTCGCTTGAATAATTAATTGTCCTTGTGGAAATACTGGTAATAACGCTTTTGTTAATTCACCTAAAATCGCACCCGGAATTAAAGTTACAACTACCCCTAATGCTAATGCATTTAATACGGTCATTGTAAACTCTTTTGCTGAATAAGTTTTATTTGTATCCATATTCATTCCCCTTTCTTTTCAATGGACTCATTATATCATATTCTTTTTGAAAACAAAGTAATATTTTCAACCCTCACCGGATATTTTCATAAGCGTCCAACAACAATATGTCTATCAAATGAAAAAGTTCAAGAAAATTGTAAATAAGAAAGAGATCACCGTATCATACGGTGATCTCTTTCTCAATTCTATTAATTCAGGTTATTTTTTACTGCATATACGAAGTCAATTCTGATTCAGATATGTTTAACTGTTGAGCTCCATTTTCAATAGACAAAAGACCTTTCCTTATCAAACCAACAATGGTTATGATGGCACCTTCTGCTCTGCCTTCTACTCTTCCTTTTTCTATTCCTTCTTCTATCCCTTTTTCTATCCCTTCCATTCTTGCCAGTTGTTTTTCTTCTGTCACATACTCTAAATGCGCATAGTAGCCATCTAGTTTCCTTGTTCGATCATCATACATCATTTGTTCCTTCTACAATAAGTATGCAGTCAATTCCGACTCTGACATATTTAATCTCTTTGCCCCACTTTCGATTGTGAGGATTCCATCTTTGATTAAGCCAACAATGGTTATGATAGCACCTTTTTCTATTCCTTCTTCTATCCCTTTTTCTATCCCTTCCATTCTTGCTAGTTGTTTTTCTTCTGCCACATACTCCAAATGCGCATAGTAGCCATCTAACTTCCTTGTTCGATCATCATACATTGTTCGTTCCTCCTCTGTCCAATTCGTTCGATTCATCATCGTATCTGCTGTTTCTAGTATTGCCTCTGGATTTTGTGTATACGGTTTGTTCCCGAAAAATTCAATCCATCGAACTTTTTTATATTGTTTTATTTTAGTTGGATCATATTTATCTAATTCTAAAAATGCCATACGCATTAAGTTACGTTTTTCTTTAATTCCTTTAAAATATACTTTTAATTCTTCGTAGGATTCATCATCTCGTAAGCTAAACGAATGATACATACGATCATCTTCAAAATATCGTTCCTGCGTAATCGCGATAGCGTATACTGGAATCATTTCTTTTGCGAGATGATAGGTTTGCGTGCCATCTATTTTATGCATATTCATATTTTTAGAAATCTGTTCACATAAATATAAACACAAACGCTTAATAAAGTCAATTTGTAACGCTACTTGTATTTCAATAATAATTTGTGTGTGATCATCCAACTCTGCCAACACATCAATATGTGTCGAATACGGAAATTCATCTAAATAAAATTCATGAATTTGTGTACTTTCTAATATTTTTACGCTTTCAACTGGCAAGTCAAATATGTCTCGTATAAATTGCGCAGTGATTGCCGTATTGCTAAAAATCTTTTTTGCCATTAAGTCCATCATGGGTCTTGCCCCTTCAATTCGTTCTTTCATAATATTTCTAATTTAAAATAAGGCAGTGGCAAGAATTTTTGTGTAAACTCCACTAGTTGGCACTCAGGCTATTAACATACTTTAGAATAGACGTAAGTTTCTTTTCTTTTTTGTGTTTTTTTGATGAACGTTAGGTGGCAAAATTTGTTTTGTCCTACTATTTTCTCCATTTCTACTTCTTATTTGTAGGATAGAGGAAGTTCCTATCGGATAACAAGCACCTCATTATTGGACACTTACAATTAAGTATCCAATAACCGAGTATATAGAAAAATAGCTCTCCTCAATGATAATTCGGAGAGCTATTTCTTATTTACAAGTTTTTTGAATAGTTCAATTTACAGCAAATGCGTGTCTAAAACTTTTTTATTCTACCCACTCACCATCAGCGTTAACAGTATACCCATCTGGTGTAGTTGTATTAATTGCTAAAGCACCTGATTCATTCGCATAATACCATTTGTCTGATACCGTGAACCATCCTGTTTCCATTGATCCTGATTGATTCAAATAGTACCATGTTCCATTTTCTTTCACCCATCCAGTTTGCATTGCTCCGAAATCGTTCAAGTAGTACCATGTTCCATTCTCTTTTACCCATCCAGTTTGCATTGCTCCAGATTTATTCAAATAGTACCATGTTCCATTCTCTTTTATCCATCCAGTTTGCATTACTCCGGAATTATCAAAATGATACCATGTTCCATTTATTTGCTTCCATTCATTTACAATGTGGGAACCATCTTCAAGCTGATATAACCATTGACTATCTTTTTTACTCCAACCCTCTACCACACTATTTGGTAACGTCTTGTCTTCTTTGCTAGTCACAAAAAGATAAGTTGTTCTTGGTGTTGTTCCCCTTGGGTTTGATGTCGTCGAAGTTCCTGGTGTTGGAACTCCACCGTTGAATTGTGGTTTATCATGTACTTCAGGTATTCCTGGGAGTCCACCATTAAATTCTGGCAATTCATGAACTGGCGGATTTGGCATTTCTGGGTTTCCACCTGGCGTTGTTGTGCCTGGAGTTGTACTTGGGTTTCCACCTGGCGTTTCTGTGCCTGGGGTTGTTCCTGGCGTTTCCCCTGGTGTTGCTGTTCCTGGAGTTGTACTTGGGTTTTCTCCTGGTGTTGCTGTTCCTGGAGTTGTACTTGGGTTTTCTCCTGGTGTTGCTGTTC
>NZ_CAUPZT010000036.1:0-16047 GCF_963515615.1 uncultured Granulicatella sp.
CACCATACTATCACCATCACTTTTAATATTCTCAATAAGCCTCATATTCATAATGCTTTGATATTCATATCTGTCAGGATACAGTGCCTGAAAATACAGTTCCCAGTCCTCATCTTCAACTACTGCCAATGTATAGGCATACTCAGGGAAGTTTTCTGCCATCATCTCAGAAATTTCATCGTAGTACCCCAACTCATTCTTAGCATACGAAATAATACGTACCCGTTCATCACATTTCGCAACACCTGTTAATATGTCCCCATGTTTTTCAATAATCTCTACCACAGCATCTTCTATACGGTATAAATATTCCCCTTCTTCTCTTGTAGGAAACCCGTTTTCATCAGCATTCTTATATAATATTTGTAATTCTAGTCTTTTAGGGTAGTTTGCATTAAATTCAAAATCCCAAAGAGCTAAATTGGTTCGAATAACTGCCGGTAAGTCACAAGCAAATGCATTGCATAGATAAATGCCCCAGTCTTCATCAATTTCAGCAGTTTCTTGATTAATTACTTTCTCAGTAGCCTCATCGGCTCTGAATGCTCTTTTTTGAATTTCTTCTTTACACTCTTTTACTACTTCCAACGCATTCTGTTCCTCAGGATCTAACTCCGCCCAACGCAAGGCATAAGGAATAGCTCTTTCTTCCTCATGAGTCAAATATTGATAGGCATATGCCATGCGCATATTCCATTCAGCCTTATCTTTCCCCTCTTCTCTAACTGAATTCAAAATATCTATAGATTTTAATAAATATTTATCGCCAATAAAACTAGGTGTTCCTTTATCATCATTGCCGACAATCGCAAAGTTTTGATAGGCACGAGCAAGCTGATACCATACTTCATAATCCCGTTCTTCCATAGGGATTCTTTCCAACGCTGTGATACATTCCGTATATTTATCTTCATCTGTAAGTTTTTCTATATACGCAAAAAATTCTTTGCGATTTTCTGAGTTCCATTTCATGTTATGTTACCTCCACTTTTATCGTTTATCAAATATTAAAAATACAACACCACAAATTACAAGTAATAGTCCACATATTCCTATAATAACTCTATATCCTTTCTCACCCCACACTTCAAAAATAAATGCGTGCCTTGCTTTATCTCCGACTGTAGCTTGATATACCCATTTCAAATCTCTTATCGCACCGATTAAAAATAGTAACCCGCCTGCTATCAGAATATACTGATAATATGCTTTTAACCATTCAAATACTTCATCCATATCGTTTGTCTATTTCATCTATTAAGCATTTCTCTAATTATTTCTCTTATTCACATAGGATAAGAACTCTTCTTAATGCGCTTTCATTATAATTTAAAATTATAGAGATATCAATATGATAAAAAATAGCATACGTAAAATTGTTGTTGCAACTAACTAACAATTCCAAAAGAAAAAGCCATATCATATTGATATAGCTTCTCCGTTATAATTGAATTAATTTTTTGATTAAAATTAATGGAGTTTATACAAAATTATTGACTCATTTATTTTACCTATAATCGATATGATAGAAACTCACAAATTAGATTCACCAATAAGATTTGTCGAACAACCCAAATTTATTCGGACTATTATTTATTTAAAATCATATTGTAAATACGCAGTTTTATTAAATCATATGATGCAATTTCTATAAATCCAGTGCTGTTTCATCCAAGAGAAAATCCTCTACTCCAATATATAAAATACCGTCATCATCAAATCTAGGTACTATGTTGTTTCTAACTATAACAACTTTCTTAAATGAATCTCCTGTTCTTCTCAACGATTCCGTCTCTTGTACTTGTTTTTCTTTTGTATCAACATTAAGTGCCGATTGAATATAATATCTATTACTTCCTCTATTGATAATAAAGTCTACTTCTAAATTTTTTCTAATCGTTTTTTTATTCTCATCTTTATAATTATATTCCACAACACCAACATCTACATTTAGCCCCCTCATACGAAGTTCATTATATATTACATTTTCCATAATATGTGACTGTTCAATCTGTCTGAAATTTAGCCTTGCATTTCTAAGCCCAATATCTGAAAAATAGTATTTATACGGAGATGATATATATTTCCTTCCTTTCACATCATATCTTCTGGCTTTTTCAATTAAAAAAGCATCAATAAAGTAATCCAAGTAATTACTTACTGTGAACTGAGATATCTTTATATTTTTTTCTGACATAAAAGTATTCGCCAGCTTAGTTGGATTAGATAGAGAACCAATAGACGAAGATATAATATCCAACAAATCATCCATTATAGATGCATCTTTAAGAACTTTATTACGCTCCATTACATCTTTAATATAGGTGCTTGTAAAAATATTTTTCAAATACTCACTCTTTTTTTCATGATTACTAATCTGTACAGTCATTGGCATGCCACCGTACAGACAATATTCATCAAAAGCCTTTCTCTTGTCTCCTTTATAACATGAATAAAATTCTGCAAATGAAAATGGATATACTCTTATTTCATCACCACGATCTCTAAACTGCGTGAGCACATCTGATGAAAGCATCTTTGAATTACTACCTGTAATATATACATCTACATTTGGAATTTTCATAAGTCCAAGTACCAAATCAACAAAGTTTACCTTTGATTCAGTGCCTTCCAAATATGGATTAGAAATTTCTTCTACAAATTGAATTTCATCTATAAAAATATAATATTTAAGTCCATTATCTTGTATTTTATCTCTTAAATAATCATCTAATTCTATTGGATTTCTATATTTAATATTCTTCATACTATCAAGTGCAATCATTATAATTTGATTTTCACTCACTTCACTTGAAAGTAAATACTTTCTATATAGTTCAAATAAAAGATAAGATTTTCCACATCTTCTAATACCTGTAATAATCTTCACTCTTCCATTGTCTTTTTTATCGATAAGTTGATTTAAATATCTTGGTCTTTGTACTTCCATCCTCACACCTCATTTAATAATATATTGTAAATACGCATTTTTATTAAATCTATTTATTATATTATAGCATTCTTAATCATCAATTCCAATTAGCACTTTTAAAATTAATGCGTATTTACTACTTTTATTTAAATTGCATAAAAAGCCATATCACAGGGATATAGCTTCTTTATTTTATAGGGTTATAGTGACTGATTTTTTGATGGAACAGTGGATAACTATGGTATATCGTGATTGAAAGCTTTATTATTTAATGTAAAAAAAGCTGTTTCCTCACCAGATTTAAGATACCCCATTTTGACATCAGAAGGGATACCATTTTAACAAAAATTTTTTATTATCATATTAGAAGAAAATTATTCTAACTAAATTTTATTATTTATATCTTTTCAATGATTTATTTTCAATATTATAAATTTCGTCTGCACAATTTTTTACAAATTCCATATCATGAGAAACAAAAATCACTAGCCCTGGATAATTTTTTATCAATACCTCTAGCGCTCTTATACTAATCATATCCAGTGAATTTGTAGGTTCATCTAATATTACAACATTGGCATCTTTAATGAATACTTTTAATAATTCTATTCTAGTTCTCTGCCCACCACTTAATTTATTGATTGGTACATTCAATAATGATGCGTCTATCCCAATATCCCTCAATAAATTTATAATATCTTGTCTTGAAAAATTAGAATCTTCTTGTAAATAATTAATAAGATTTTTTGTACTTGCAACATCAAAATGAAATTGTTTAAAAACTGAAAATTTGATCATTTTAGAAAGTATAATATTTGGATGGTTAGCTAGTATATTCTTTATTAATGTAGACTTACCAGAACCATTTTTCCCAGTAATTGCAATTTTTAATTTATTTGCAAATTGAAAACTAACATTTTTTAATAATTGTTTATCTTCATAATAGAGATTAAGCAATTCAGCTCTTATAGGATATTTATTATGTAGTTCTCTAAAATTGCCTTTAGGAAAATGGATTGATTGTACAATAGGTATATCATTGATTTCACCCAAACTATCTAATCGCTTTTCAACATTTTTTATTGTCCTATCAATTCGCTTAACAGCTGTACTTTTATCTTTAGTTGCTGCTAATCGACTAGGTTTTTCAAATGACTTTTTATTTTTATTTTTTTCTAGGCGCAATCTTTGCTCTTTATTATTTAAAATAATCGTTTCTAAATGTTTTTTCTCTCTAATATATTCTTCTTTTTCATATTGTTGTTTTAACAGATGAAGTTCTTTTTGCTTTTCATAATCTTCATAGGTACCAATATACTCTCTGATTTCTTTATTCTCAATATCCCATATTTTAGTCACAACATTTTTTTAAAAATAGCGATCATGACTAGCTATAATAATGATACCATTTTTATACGATTTAATCGTTTTAATTAAGTTCTCTCTCGTCTGAATATCCATAAAATTAGTTGGTTCATCTAATAATAAACAACCTTGTTTTGTACAAAGCAATTTATATAGGAAATCTCTTTGCTGTTCACCAGCACTATGATTTAAATTTGTATAATTATTATTTGAAAACCAATTTTGATCAAACTTTTTACATAATACATCACAGATTATTCTACCCTTAGTAGATTTTGTATTACCGCAAATAATATTTAGTAATGTTGTTTTACCTACTCCATTATTACCTACAATTCCAATAACTTCTCCAATATGACCGATTAATTTATCAGTATGAAACAAGGGTTTATCTGCAAAAGACATCTCAATATCAATTAATTTAATAACTTCTTTAGCCATAAAGTCACCCACTCCTTTAAAACTTTTCAAGTGTTTCCAAATCAAGTCTAGATATTAAATAAAATTTAATAAACATTATTACTATTCCCACTATAATTTAGATGCAGATATAATCACTCGTAACATTAATAACTTCTATCAATCCCTGCTTTCTTACTAGATTGGTAAATTTTCTTAAATAAGACATAACCGATTACCAAGAAAAAAACTGACTGACTAGCTAATAATAAGTACTCCATCAAAGTAACTCTTCCTCCTTGAATGAGAGATTGTGTCATTTCAATTCCTAGAGAAATAGGAAGAAATCGACCAATCAAAATTGCCCATTCAGGCATCATTTCATGAGGTAAAATAGCTCCAGTAAAAAATAATAGTGCATAAGAAATAATCGAATCAAATGATGCGGTCTTAGTATATTTTAACGTCAATGCCACTAATACTAATGTAAATCCAAACACTCCAACTGTAGTTAATAAGAAGATGACAATATACCATCCACTGAATGAAATTTGAATTGAAAGAATGGCACTCAAGATAAGTGATACAACAGCCACTTTAATGAGATTGACAATTAACCACACTAGTGTCCTTACTATAATCAGCTGTTCAAAAGGAAATGGTTTAATAATCAGTTGATCTAAGATTCCCATTTGCTTCTCCGAAGACACAGAGACTGCTGCTTCACTAATAACCGAACTCAATAAATACCAGTACACAAATCCTACATAACCTTGATTCATTTGTTGATGTTGAACTAATAAAAACATATAGAACACAATCGTAGTAACCACAATACTCACAATATGATCCGGATAATAAGTACGTACTTCATGTAAATATTTCCATAATTCTGCCTTAAATAACTTCATGATAATCTCCTCCTCTTTGACTATAGAAATAGTCCAGTGTTTCTTCAACCGTAGGACTTAATTTCTCAATCTTGATTAAATGAGACATCAAATTATGTTTTACTAAAAGTGAGGTTAACTCATCAATAGTATTCCGTTTCATGTATGATTTTCCTTTTTCAATGCGGCATTGAAGCTCTTGATGAATTACTTCTCCCTCAATAACAGCTTCAAATTCTTGTGAATGTGGGACTTGTTGCAAGAAGTTCTGATAATCTCCCTTATAGACAACCGCTCCTTCATCAATCACAATCACATAGTCTGCTAGTAATTCTATAATCTCTGCTTGGTGTGATGTAAGAATTATCGTTTTATTCTGTTCTGTTGAAAGTTGTTTAATTTTTTGACAAAGTTGCTTTGAACTTTGAAAATCTAATCCTAAAGTTGGCTCATCTAAAAATAGAACTTCTGCATTTGTCATTAATGAAATAATTAATGAGAGCTTCTGTAACATTCCTCGAGAATACCCACCAACTGGTTCATCAATAGCATCTCTTAGGTCGAACTCATCAATTAACGCTTGAATACTGTCATTCATATAGTTTATGGATTGTTTTGATAACCCAATAAAGTATTCAATATTTTGTTTACCTGTTAAAAATGGATAAACATTATCGACAGACTCTAATACGGCACTTACGTTTTGATAATATGAATGTCCAATGTCTAAAAGATTTTGCCCCTTAAACAAAATATCTCCCTTATCTGCACTAATCATTCCTAACATTAGTTTAATTAATGTCGTTTTTCCAGCACCATTTTTACCAAGAATTACTGTAATATTACTTTCTGGAATTTCAAAGGATATATTATGTAAAATTGTCTTTTTATTATATTGTTTATGGATATCCTTTACTTCAAACACCATCTTCTACATCTCCTTAAAATAGTAATCAAAAAACTCTCTATCATTTTTGTTCAAATTATTTTTTGAACATATTAACCTCTGTTATTTTCCCATAATTTGAAGTTTTTTTATATTATACCATTTTTTTAGAATTGTAACTATTTCTAAAGAAAAACTTCACATGAGTGTACATTTTTTGTACATTCAAAAAAGCACGAAACTAGAATTTCTAGCTCCATGCTTTCTACTAGTCTTTCATTCCAACAAGCTCTCGCTGTCTACGATTCGCTTCTTGTGCGATATAACTCATCACAAACTTGAATTCTTTAGCAGTAGCTTTTTCAGAGAGTTCTGCAACGCTTTGATTATATTTATCAATAATTTGTTGTACTTTTTCCTCATCGGTCATCTAACATTTCCTCCAATTGTTGTTTCGTATATTGCTGTGGAAGTACCAGCTGAATATTCTCAGCATCAAAATGTACTTCGGATATATTATTTTGATAATCTTTTATAATAATATGTAATGTAACTTCTGGATGTCGTTTTTTTACTTTTTCAATATTTTCTCTAGCTTGGAAGAAAGCATTGATAAATGTATCTTTTGGAACAACACGACCTTCTACTAATTCACGTTCTTTCGTAAAACTCCATGCTACTTGTGGATCTTGATAAACATAAAATAACGTCACACGATACCCATTTTTTAATGTTCGAATAATATTCTTCTCTGCACTCAAAACTGCGAATGTTGCATCCAATATAAATGAATATTCGTTATCCACTACAAATTTAAAAGACTGATCTACTAACCATGCTGATGCTTTTTGATATTGACTAGAATTACTACCGTCATAACCTGGGAATTGAATTCGAAATGCATCTGCATCAATTACAATATGTTTTTTATATCTATTTGCTAATCCAAGAGCAACTTCTGTCTTGCCTGCGCCTGGACTGCCAGCCATAAATACTGCATCTGGCTCTTCACTAGGAACACTATCGTAAATCAATTCAGAAATAAACTCTTCTACTCTATTTTGTGCATATTCTAGATTCTGATCCATGGTATTCCTCCTTCAATTCTTTGTCTAAGTATACCATTTTCCTAGCATTTTATCAGCTATATTGTAACATCCTTATTCTTTTATTTTCGCTTCAACTAATCTTGAACAAAATATCCTTATTCAAAAACCTCACTGACTACATCTGTAATCTGGTTAAAATGACTAAAGTCCATTATTGGATCTCCTAAAGTATCGTCTCCTCTTAATCCAATAATTTCTATTTTACTCTTAGAGTGATTTTTCTCAATTAATTCTTCCGCTAAAGCTTTAATGCTCAGAACTTTTCCAATCGTTAATGTATAGACTCCTGAATGTAGAACATGATGATAAAAATCATCCCACCCTCGAATAAAATCTTCTTTTCTTGTAGCTAGCTTTGTAATTCGTTCATCGGTTAAAGGAAGAGGTTTATTTTCTTTCGAGAGTTTATCAAACACATGATAGACTGAGCCATTACTTTCAATCACAAATGGAAATCTTAACGATTGAACGACACAATCTTGATGCTTATCATTTAAATTCTTCAAATATTGTTCTACTTCTAGTTTTTGCCTTCCGAATTGATTATGGGGTTTATAAGCTTCATCACTTGAGATAAATATAACTCTTTCCTTTACAAAAGGTAATACGGACTCTAGAAACAATTTTGTTTGTGAAACATTTTTTGAATAATAATAGTCAGCAAAGTCTTCACAAAAATTTGTCATTTTTAATGATGCTGAATGAATGAAAATATCTGGTCGAATTGCTTCAATATATTTCAAACAATCTTGTGAAGTAAAGTCCATTGGTACTGAATAAAATACTGAAGTATCTATCCTTTTACTCATAATTGCTAACTGTGTTTCTTGATAATCAACACCATACACTATTGCATCATTTTCTATAAAATAATTTACTAATGCTTCCCCAATTGTTCCACAAACACCTGTAATTAATACTTTTTTCTTCATGATTCACTCTCCATGTAATGCTTTTATCCAATTTTTCGTTGGCATATCAATAACTTTATTTAACGGATTCATCGGGATATTGTCATCCTTATTTTCTAGTTTTCCATTTCGAATTCTTTTAATTAATTTTGATGGAATACCAAATCGTTCTTTTAAAATTATTTCGTCTTCCAAGTTAAATGATTGCGTAGAAATCTTCAACATACCTTTTTCTAATAATTCAACATAACTTTCTGTTTCTTTAATAATTGTTTCTAGAAAAAACTGATTAGAATAATTAATAGTATTTACATTTTGTAAATCCGATAAACCTGACAAAGTAATATCACTCATCAATTCAACAATTTCTGAACGAGTAATTTCTTTATCCAAAAATAATAAAAAAAGATCCAAAACAAGTATTCTATGCAATTTCCTAACAATATACTCTTGATTTTTATTTCCAAATACGATTCCCTCATTCATAAGAACTAAAATGACTCTCATTAAATTAATACATTTTAACCCTACTGATAGATTAGATTCAGGAATTTTTTCACTAATTTTCTTAAAGGAATTTTTGAAATAGTTCAATTCATAAATACTATTTTTTCCAAAATACTCAACTTCGATGACTTCCTTCAAAAAAGAACTATCAATAACATAGCTTTCTCCATTAAAAATAACATTAAGACTGCCAACCGGTACTAATCCATTTTTATTTCTACGATAGAATTTAATATACTCTCCCTTAAAGCTATCCTCACCTAAAGTAGTCGATAATTTATCACTATTAATCAAGCAAATATCAAATAATTCTTTTGTTTTTGCATTTATTAACGATAACATCTTTTGAGATAAAACCATTGTAGTTTTTCCATCTAAAAAATTTAATTTCCTAAAAAAATCAATTGTGATTTTCAATGCCTTTTCAAGATTTTCTTGCTTTAACAAAAAGAAACTTAACATATGATTATAAGGAGATGCGACTCCTTCATACCCTGTTATTTCAAGAATTTTATCTGTAACTCTAAAACATCTTTGATTCGTGTAGAAATAACCATCAATCTTAAAAAAATCTTCAAATCTATCTTCAATATTTAAAACCGAAGAAAATTTAAGTGTTTTATGATACATAACTCCTGAATCAGGGATATAATCCATTCCTGCTTTGTCCATAATCTCCCTAAAATACAAACTAACATCATTTTCCAATTCCTATTAACCTCCAATAATTATACACACTCCTAATTAGTGAAAGCTTATCACACCCTTTTATTATTTTCAATATTATTTTATTCAAATCTGTATTTTTTTAAAAAAATATACCAAAATGAATTTTATTTTTTTACATATCATACAAAAAACATTATGGAAATCTGATTAGTGATTCCCATAATGTTTTACTTTTATTTTTAATAAGGTATTAAAAACGACTACTTATATATTCTTGTAATCTTAAATACATTTTTTCATTTCCTAATAATTTATACAAAAACTTAGCTTGTTCATAATACATAAGAATATCTTCTTCTGACAGAAAATTATCTCCAATGTTCGCTAATAAACAATATAAGTCAGCTAATAAATACATACTACTATTTTCTTTACAGATATCAATTATTTCTAAAATCTCTTCCAAAGCTTCTTTTGTAACTTTATTTCTTACTAAAATTCGAGCATAGTTATATCTTATTTTGATTACCTTATGTAAATTATCCTGCTTTGATATATCTACTTTATAAATCTCTTCCATTAGAACTTTATAAAGCTGTTTATATTTTTCAATTTCATCACATTCAAAATAAAATAGTGCTAAAGTATTCAAAAAATCTAAATAGTATTCATCATTCGTTTTTAGTTTTTTACATAAGTGTTCCATCATTTCTATCGCTTTGACAATATCTTTATGAACATTAAACGTAACAATTGCCTTTATCCATTCTAGGTAAAGAAGATCCTCTTCTAACGTAATTTTTTGCTTCTTATTCAGCTCTAATGATAAACAATATTCTAATTTACTAAAATCTCTTTGAGATAAAGCATCATCAGCTATTTTTTTGAATGATTTTAATACAGAATCAATTCCCTCTAGCTTCGAATTAAAAAAATAGTCCATACTTACATTTAAACGAACAGACAATTCTTTTAAAATTAAAGCACTAGGATCATAATTTTGATTTTCTATTCTACTAATTTGGCTTTGTTTACAAATTCCTTCTGATAATTCCTTTTGTGTTAAATTTAATTCTAATCTTCTATGTTTAAGACGTTCTCCTAACAAGTGACTTCTCCTTTCCAAGGCAGACTAATCAAATACATTTTCCATATCTTGTGACTCATTATTTTTAACCTGTTGCATTCCTCTATCCATCATTGTGTGAAATTCTTCTTCACTCATTGTATCACGTATAGGAACTTGCTGCTTAGGAACAGTTAAAGAAAATGGAATACCATTATTCATAATAATTTGTCGATAAAATAAATCAATCGCTACTGCTCGAGAAAGACCAATCTGCGATAAAATTTTTTCTGCTTGTTCTTTAATATTTTCTTGAATTCTAACATTTACACTAGCTGTTTTCATACACATTTCCCCTCTTATATAATTGCAATTATTATACCATATGTATTGCGTTACGCAATACAATTTGTACAATATCCATGTTAACTCATTTATCATCAATCAAATTATCGACTCTTATACAAAAAGAAAAAGCCTATATTCAGGCTTTTCCATTTTACCACTAAAAAAGTGTTCTACTCCAACCCATCAAAATCTTCGAATTTTACTGAAGCTAGTTTGGAAACTCCAGATTCTTGCATCGTTACTCCATATAATACATCTGCTTCTTCCATTGTTCCTCTTCTATGAGTAATCACAATGAACTGTGTATTTTTAGTAAATTCTTTCAAGTAACGACCATATCTTGCAACATTTGCCTCATCTAGGGCCGCTTCTACTTCGTCGAGTAAACAGAATGGCACTGGCTTCACTTCTAAAATTGCAAATAATAATGCAATGGCTGTAAAGGCACGTTCTCCCCCAGATAATAGACTTAAGGATTGTAGTTTCTTACCAGGTGGCTGAGCAATAATCTCAATTCCTGTTTCTAATAAATTCGTAGGATCTGTTAACTCTAGAGAAGCACGTCCTCCTCCGAACAATCGTGGGAATGTTTGTTGGAATTGACTTGAAATTGCATCGAAAGTTTGTTTAAATCGACTCGTCACTTCCATATCCATTTCTGTAATCGTGTCTTCTAGATTTTTCTTCGCATCTAATAAGTCTTGTTGTTGAATCGTTAAAAATTCAAATCTTTCTTGAACTTTATCATATTCCTCAATCGCCATTAAGTTTACTGCACCCATTTGTTCGATTTGTTGTTTTAACATGCGAACTGTTTTAGAAGCATCTTCGATGGACATTGTTAATTCTGTTTTTTCGATGGCTGCTTCAAATGTTAATTCATATTCTTCACTTAAATATTGCAGTTTTTGATCAATTGCTAATTCAAATCGATTGGCTTTTGTTTCAACTTTTGATTGTTGTTTCAAATACTCTTGTAATTGATGTTGCGCTTGATTTCGACTAACTTCTGTTTGTTTATTCAATACTTCTAATTGAATTCTTTCTTCTTTTAGTCTATCTAAATCTATTTCTAATGCTATAACAGTTTCCTTAATCGCTTCGTAATCTTTTACAGTTTGGTTGTAATCTGCTTCATTTTTCTCTTTTAAGTCCTTCTGTTCATCTTTTTTCGATTCCAGTAAATGAACTTGTTCTTCTAAACGTTTTAATGACAGTTTTTCTTGTTTGAATTCTTTCTTTTGGTGTTGGACTTGCTCTTGAATACGAGCTTTTTGTGTCCCCACTTCTTGTAATTCTTGTTGTTTTTCTTGAAGCTGTTGCGTACGGTCTTCTTGAGATAATTGTAAATAATCCAGTTCTTTTTTAACCGCTTGATTCTCTTTTGTAATCCTTCTTAACGCTTCATGAGTTTCCACATATTGCTGTTCTAATTGTTCATATTGTTCAATCGATTCATCTAATTCATATTGTTGACTTAATGTTTGACGACTAATTTTATTAAATTCATCTTTTGAATATTGTAATTCTAAGCGTACTTCTTGTAATTGTTGTTTTAAAAGGGTTTCTTCTTCTTGAATAGCTGTTCCTTTTTGAACAATTTCGTTCCATTTGGTTTCCAACTGATTCCATTTTTCTGAAACTTGCTTCTCATATTCTTTCAACTGTTTCAATTGTTGTTCTAACGTTTCTAATTGACTATTCCGTTTTACAAGAGATTGTTGTTGATGGTTTTTAGAAGCCCCACCGGTCATCGAACCACCAGCATTCACAACATCTCCCTCTAAAGAAACAATACGATAACGGTATTGCAAGACTTTAGCAATTTTCATAGCATCATCCAATGTTTTGGCAACGACAGTTGTTCCTAAAATATTTCGAACAATAGATTGATACGTTTTTTCCACATGTACTAAGTCACTAGCAATTCCGACATAGCCTTGTAAAGAGAATAATTGTTGTTGAACCGCATCTGGTATTCTTTTCTCTTTAATAATCGTTAACGGTAAAAATGTTGCACGTCCTAAACGATTCTGTTTTAAATAGTCAATCGCTTTTGCTGCAGCTTGTTCATGCTCTACCACAACATGTTGACTACTTGCCCCTAAAGCAATATCGATTGCTAAGGTGTATGCATCTTCTACTCGAATTAATTCAGCTACTGAACCAATGACACCAGAAATTTGTTTCTTTTGTTTTAAGATTTCACGAACCCCTTGATAGTAACCAGCATAATCTTCAGAAACTTGTTTCAAACTATGATAGTTGGCTTGTGTTTGTTGTAATTGTCGTTCAATCTTTTGTTTTTGTTCTTGCATGGTTTGACGTTCTTGACGTAAACTGTCTGCTTGTTGACGATAAGAATTCAAGTCTTCTTGTTTAGCATTAGTTTGTTGAACTAGATTTTCTTCTTTTTCTACTAACCGAGCAATCTTTTGATCTAATTGCTTTGATTGTTCTTCAAATAATTCTTGTTTTTCTAGTAATTTATCATGTTGATTTTGATTTTGTTCCATTGAACGTTCCAAGTGTTTTTCTTGGTTCGTTAATTTTGAAATTTCTTGTAATTGCTCGATATAGTCACTTTGTAATTGCTTTTGTCGCTCTTCATTACCTTGACTTAATTGTTCTAATTCTTCTACTAATTTAGACCAAAGTGATTCAATTTCGTTCAGTTCTACTTCTTTAATGGCAACTGCTCGCTCTAATTCAGCCACAGTTTGTTCTGTTGATTCTAATTGACGAATGACTTCCACTAAAGCTAATTGATTTTCTTCATTGGTACGATTCGCAAACTCTTGTCTTTGTTGATAAACTTTACGTTCACCATCTAATTGTTCCATTTTTTGAATCGCATCAACGTATAACACTTGTTTATCATCTAACTCAGTATTTTTTACAGCTAGTAATTCTTGTTGATCGAACACTTTCTGCTCTAGCTCTACTAATTTTTGTTCTGTTTTCATCACAGTTTCTTGTAACTGCGCTACTTCTCGTTTAGCGACTGTCCATTGAGTATTTAAAGTTTCAATTTCAACGGCTAATAAAGCTGTTTCAATACCTTGTAATTCTTCTTTTTTTGATAAATAAACAATCGCTTTTTCCTTTTGTTCTAATAAAGGCATTAATTGACTTTTAATTTCATGTAAAATATCTTCTACACGATTTAAATGTTCTTGTGTTTGATCTAATTTTCTTTGCGCTTGAGTTTTACGGTCTTTATATTTTAATACCCCTGCAGCTTCTTCAATAATCATACGACGATCTTCAGGTTTATCATTGAAAATTTGTTCGACTTTCCCTTGAGAAATTAAAGCAAAGGAATCCTTTCCTAAACCAGAATCCATCATTAAACTTGTAATATCTTTTAGTCGACAAGCTTTCTTATTAATAAAGAAGTCACTATCCCCATTACGGTTCAATCGACGAGTTAATACAACTTGCGAATGCTCAATTGCCAATTTTCCATCTTCATTGTTAATATGCAAATTTACTTCAGCAATATTCACGGGTTTACGAGTTTGAGAACCTGCAAAAATAACATCATCCATTTTTTTACCACGTAAACTTTTGGCAGATTGTTCTCCTAAAACCCATTTAATTGCTTCTGACAAATTAGATTTTCCACTTCCGTTTGGACCTACAACTGCTGTAACACCTTTATCAAATTCGATAACGGTTTTATCTGCAAATGACTTAAATCCAGACATTTCAATTTTTTCTAACTGCATCCTTGACTCCTTACTTTAAGAAATAACGTTTAATTTTTCTAATGTTCTTCTAGCAGATAATTGTTCTGCTGCTTTCTTCGTCTTGCCTTCACCAATTTCATATCCTTTATCATTAACATGAACTTGTACGGTATAATAACGTGCATGAGAAGGCCCCTCTTCTTTTAGTAATTCATAACGAATGTTCACATTCCCATTTCTTTGGAAATATTCTTGTAATTCTGTTTTAAAATCACCAACTAAAGTAAATCTTCCATCTTTCATTTTCGAAATAATGACTTGTGTTAGAAATTGACTAGCACCTTCAAAACCTTGGTCTAAATAAATAGCACCCACAAAAGCTTCAAATACATCGCAGAGAACTGCTGGATTTTCATGTCCTTTTGAAGCACGTTCTCCCTTTCCTAATAAAAGATATTTATCTAACTCACACTCTTTTGCAAGTGTCGACAAACTTTCTTCACAAACGATTTGCGCTCTTAATTTTGTTAACTCGCCTTCTTTTTTCGTTGGCATTTGACGGTATAACCAATTAGAAATAAATAATTCTAAAACGGCATCACCTAAAAACTCGATACGCTCATTATAAATCCCTTTGCAATCTTTATGTTCATTTGCATAGGATGAATGGGTTAATGCTTCTTTTAAATAGTTTTCATTTTTAAATTGTATTTGAAATTCTTTTGCTATTTTTTCTTTAAATTTTTCGATTGAATACATGCCCTTCGGCTCCTTATCATTTCTCTATCTCCCTATTATAAAAGGTTTGATAAAACATTACAAACGATTTTATAATAGGGGCGTATTCTGACACGTAAAGCAATAGAAAAGACTTTTACATATTGTAGCAAGGTCGACAGCAGCCTCGCCTTGCGAGTCTCATGTCTAAACTTTGAGCCTTGGTCTCAAAGTTTCCCTGTAGTATTAGCCAAATTGGCTAATATTACTATTGCCACAATAACAAGTCTTTTCTATTACTTTACTTATTTATCCTCCAAGAATAATGAAATCGTATCTAAGCAACCGTACAAATGTATTATCCTTAAAAATATTTATAATTTAATTTACGAAAAGTTTTAAAGTAACTTCTAGTTAAGTATCAAAAATAGAAGTTAATCTGGGACTAAAATTTATGTTAGAATTAAGTATGAGACAAATGATGGTATGGAACGATGAAACATTAACATTTAACGTTATCTGATCGTATTGAAATTGAATTAGGTATTACAAAAGG
>NZ_CAUPZT010000037.1:0-16038 GCF_963515615.1 uncultured Granulicatella sp.
TGTCGAAATCAGGACGTGCTTTCTTCTATTTTTGAGACTTTTTGCCCAGTCTCCCGGCTATTACTATTCTTCATCTAATAAATTTGTTTGACCTAAATCCTCGACTTCTTGAGAAATGACTTCTCCACCAATATTATAGTGAGCACGAATTTTTTGTGTTAATACTTCAACGATTTCTGGATGTTCCGTTAAGTATTTCTTCGCATTTTCACGACCTTGTCCAATCTTTTCATCGTTGTAAGCGTACCAAGCACCGCTCTTCTTCACTAAATCTAAATCAGACGCCATATCTAAAATTTCTCCAATTTGAGAAATTCCTTCTCCATACATAATATCCACTTCAGCTGTTTTAAATGGTGGCGCAACTTTATTTTTCACCACTTTAATTTTAGTGTGATTTCCTAAAATTTCTGCTCCATTTTTAATTTGGTCACTACGACGAACATCTAAACGAATACTTGCATAGAATTTTAACGCACGTCCACCAGGTGTTGTTTCTGGATTACCGAACATAATTCCAACTTTTTCACGTAATTGGTTAATAAAGATGGCAATTGTTTTTGTACGGTTAATTGTTCCTGATAATTTACGAAGTGCTTGAGACATTAAACGAGCTTGAAGTCCTACATGAGATTGTCCCATATCTCCTTCAATTTCAGCACGTGGTACTAATGCTGCTACTGAGTCGACAATCACAATGTCAACTGCACCTGAAGCCACTAATGCATCTGCAATTCCTAATCCTTGTTCTCCAGTATCTGGTTGTGATAATAATAATTCTTCAATATTAACACCTAATGCTCTTGCATATTCTGGATCTAAAGCATGCTCTGCATCAATAAATGCTGCCACTCCACCACGTTTTTGTACTTCTGCTACCGCATGTAAAGCAACTGTTGTTTTACCACTTGATTCAGGACCAAAAATTTCAATAATTCTTCCTTTAGGGTATCCACCTGCTCCTAATGCAATATCCAATGCTAATGAACCTGAAGAAACAGTCTGAACTTGCGAATCAGCTTTTTCTCCTAATTTCATTACTGCACCTTTACCATAACTCTTTTCAATTTTTTTCAATGCATCATCTAATGCACGTTGACGATTTTCTTGATCTGCCATGTTAAACCTCCATGTCCTCTTAATTCATCCTTATCATACACTATACTCAATACTGAAAGCAAGAAAAACGAACATTTGTTCTATTATTTTTTTAATAAATATTTTCTTAGCTCATTTAACCCGTATTGAACCGCAAATTCACGGTTACCATTACGATTTCTTGCTAGATGTAATTCTATTATTTTCGTTTGATTGCCATCTACTAATGAAACAAATACTGTTCCTACTTCTTTTCCTTCCATTGGTGATGGACCAGCTATTCCTGTAAAGGAAATTCCTAAATCACTGCCAAATATTTTCCGTACATTTTCTGCCATCGCTTCGGCACACTCAGCACTGACCATTCCATATGTTTCTAAAATTTCTTGAGAAACTTGTAATTGATTTTTCTTTATAGCTTCTTGATAAGCAACACAAGATCCTAATACATATTGTGAACTTCCTTCAACAGAAATTAATGTTGAAGCAAAAAGCCCCCCTGTTAAACTCTCTGCAGAAGAAATACTTAATCCACTATGTTTTAATAATTCGCTTGTAATTGATAATAGCGTTTCATACTCTCCATATCCATAAAAATATTCACCTTCAACGAACAATATTTTTTCTTCTAATTCATCTAATAACTGTTCACACTCTTCTTTTGTATCCCCATTTGCGGTTAATCGAAGAACGACTTCATACATTCCTGCGTATGGAGCAATCGTTGGATTCGTTTGTTCTTCAATTAATTGTTCTAAATCAGTTACTAATCTAGATTCTCCAATTCCAAAGAAACGTAAATATCTAGATACAAAAGTTCCATCATTTGAAACTTTTTCTTTTAAATATGGAATTGCCTCTTTTTCAAGCATCATTTTCAATTCACTTGGAGGTCCAGGTAACACAATGAAAATAGTTGAATCTGTTTCTACTGCGCCACCAATGGCTAATCCATTATGATTTTTAAAAACTGTTTCACCATCAAAAGCTAATGCTTGCAGACGGTTATTAGGACTCATTTCTCGATGAGTTTGTTCATGGTATCGGATAATTTTTTCCATCGCCTGTCTATCTTCCACTAATTCCTTTTGAACAAACTTAGCTAACACTTGCTTTGTAATGTCATCTGTAGTGGGACCTAATCCACCACATAATATAATTAAGTCACTTCGACTATTCGCAAGTTGAATACTTTCCAACATTCTTTCAGGATTATCTCCAACAGTTTGTTGATAGTACGTTGGAATCGATAATTTTGCTAATTCTCTAGCTATAGTGGCACTATTGGTGTTAATCACTTGACCCATTAACAATTCTGTACCAACTGTAATAATTTCTGCTTTCATACCTTCTACCTCTCATTTATAAAAAATAAAGGCCGGGGTAATTCCCAGCCTCCACCATTAAACAGAAAATGAATCTGCAAATACATGTTTATTTTTTACAAAATAATCAACACCTGAATAAATCGTTGCAACTAAACAAATATAAACTAAAATAGTTCCAATTGAAAACGGCAATCCTTTTACTGGAAAATCATCAATCAGTAAAAAGATAATTGCTAACATTTGTGTTGCTGTTTTAACTTTTCCAGGCCAAGCTGCTGATAGTACTTCTCCATCATTCACTAATAATAAACGAAGCCCTGTTACAGCTAATTCTCTACAAACAATGATCGCTACAATCCACATTGGAATAACGCCAGCCCCTACTAATGTAATAAAAGCCGTCATCACTAATAATTTATCTGCTAGAGGATCTGCAAATTTTCCAAAATTGGTAATTAAATGATATTTTCTTGCTAAATAACCATCTAAAAAATCCGTAATACTAGCTATGGTAAAAATAATCATTGCCAACACCCAACTTACACTTAAAGTTGAATGAAAGACATGCACCATTCCTAAAATATCTTTTGGAAAACACATGATTAGTAAGAACAATGGAATCATGACAATTCGAGCAATGGTTAATCGATTGGCAATATTCATGTTATTCCCTCTATTCCACTGTAATATAAATAGCTGTTGCACTGACTCCATCAGGAATTTCAATTTCTTGTCCTGCTAAAGTAATCGTACCCACTGGAGTATATCCAAAGTTTAAAACAATTGAATTTGTTCCTTCTGGAATTGATCCTACCAATTGTTGTCCAGTTGTTGGAGCTCCATCAGCTACTACTTTCTGATTTGCCGTAATTCTTGCCCACAATTGTGTTTTTGCACGGTTTGTGACTACTAAGTTTGCAGGAAAATCTGCTAATTTTGCTGTATAGTACAATGAGTTACCATTTGCATAAGAATAACGAATTGTAGTTTCTTTTGTCTCTTTTGTTGTAGTTGTTGATTGAGTTGTTTCCGCAACTGTTGTAGTTGCTGTTTGTTCGGCTGTTGTTGTATTTTGTGCAGTTACAGTAGTCGTCACTACAGTTGGTTTTGCTGTTGAACGAGTATTCGTTAACGATTGTACAATTGCAAAAACAATTGCTACAGCCAACATTCCAAGTAAAATTGTTGGAAGATAGTTTTTCCATTGTTCCCACGCTTTATGAATAGACGTTTGGGAATCACGAGTATTAGACAAACGACTACTAATAAATTTTTTATCTGATAAAACAGATTCTGATTCTGGAATTCCTCCAACTTGTCTAGGAGTTTCTAAAGCAAATTCTTCCAATAATCGAACGCCATCCACTCCCACTGTTTCTGCTACTTGTTTTATAAATGCACGAGTATAAAACTCTCCAGGCATTAAATCGAAATCATTTTCTTCGATTGCGATTAAATATTTTTTTTGAATTTTTGTAATTTGTTGCAAATCATCTAAAGTATATCCTTTGGTTTGACGAGCACGTTTTAAGATTTCTCCAATTGTTTGTTCCATTTAACCACCAACTTTTTCATATTCTCATGAAAAGTATACCATAGATTGCATATGAAACAAACTCATTCACTGTGTTTTTTCGTCAACTTTCTTCTCATGAAATACAAGATAAACTTTTTCAGAACGAGTAAAACCATTTTTTAAATGAGCGGTTAAATCAAACACTTTACTTTTTTCATCCCATTTTATTTCTACATTTCCACTTGAAAAAGCTATACTAGTCGGAAAAATCATCTCATTATCTACTATTTCTAAATGACTTTCTAAATTTTGAGAGGTTAATTCTAACATCATTTTTAATTGATACGTCTCTTTCAATAAGCGATACTGATTCGCATTTGCTACTCGAATTTGATAAAAGGCTACTGTCACTAAACTTGTAACAAATAATAATGCTAAAAAAGGAACCACTAAGCTAGCTTTAATCTTTTTGCGATAAAAAATTTTTTCTATCATGGTAAGTCCTCCGTTTTTTCCTTTTTATCCTTAGGAGAAGGTGATTCATTGTGTTGTATCACTTCTTTTTCAATAGAAATCACACGATTTCCAGGGATGAAATAAGTTTCGAATGCTTCATGATTCCGTAGGATTCCTTTTAAACGAACACCATTTTGTTCTCCATGAATCAGCATTTTTTCGTAGCCTATTAATAATGGATGATATCCTTTCCCCTTTCCTTCTCCTTTGCTAATCCATAAAGTAGACTTTGATTGTTCATTTTCCGGCTTAGCTCTAATCAAGTAGGGTTCTTCCTTTATAGGACGTCCATCTTCAAATTTTGGTTCAAATGCAATAGTAGGTCTAGCATAGCCTTGTAAATGCGTATCCATTTGAGTTATCATCAAATGCCACTCGATATAATTCGGAACTTCTAATTGGCTTTGTACTTTCATTAATACTTGATAAATTCCACTAATTAGTAGAATGCTAACTGCAAAAATCGATAAAGCTATTAACTGTTCAATTAGAAGAAAGGCTGACTTTTGACGTAGATCCCATTCCTTCAATTTGAATCACCTCCTCTTGATTACAATGAATAGTTATTGAAGTAGGTGAGTTTTTTGAACTAGATTTGTAGTACTTGATTTCATTCTTATCCTTATTACTTTGAGTAGATTTCTTCTTTTTTGAAGTACTCTCTATCTCTTTTGTTTTCATAGAAGATGTTGCAGGCTTCGTCATTTCTGAATCAGGAATTGGAGGTCTTCTCTCATGCAACTTCATCAATTGATTCGAGTATTCATTTAAGGTACAAGTATTATTCTTCTCTCTTTTCAAAGAATCTCCTAATATGAAAGATAGTAATAATACGGTTAAAGTCGCAATCATTAATGCTAGGAGAGCTTCTACAAATGCATATGCTTTAATTTTTCGAAACTTCAACATAATACCTACCTCCACCTAATTGAAATGTAAAATGATAGGAATATTTTTTCCCATTAAATGTTATTTGCGAAACCTTATTAAATGTTGTTAAATTCCCAGTTTCTCCTTTAAATTGAATGAAAGGAATATTAGTTGTTGAAATGCTTTTTGGTATTTCTCTATCTGCATTTAATGATTCATTCCCTGGACAACTCAATCGATAATAATTTTTACTAGGAGTATTTATTTCTACTGTAGAACTATTCCCCGTTGCCTGTGCACTCGCCTGTACCAATTTCAAGTCATTCTCAAACTGCTTTATAAACACTCTTTCTTGATATATTTCTCCAAAATCCACTATAGCTGGAGGAACTAACCATAATAATACGATTAGAATACTGAGAGAAACAAGTAACTCTACTAATGTGAATGCATGAGATTTCATAGAAGTTCCTCTCTTAACTATTTTCATTAATCTTTAGGACTTTTTGATTCATTATATGCTTTCAATTGTTCAGCAGTTATATAATGCTCTTGTTCTAACTTTTCTGCTGTTGGCTTTTCTGCTGTATTTTTATCTAATTGATATAATTCTTGTTGATTTTTAACTACTTTCACAATCGCAGCATCCGATTTCTTTTGTGCTTCTTCCCTTTGTTTAGCAATATTTGGTATAATGAGTAGCATCATCAGCCCGATAATAAATAAACAAATAAGCAACTCAATTAATGTAAAAGCTTTTTTCTTTTTCAGTAATTTTTTCATTTTAATTTCCTCCTATCATTGTTAATGTTGGTAACATTAAAATAATGTACATTGACATAATCATGAGTCCAATTCCAATAAATAGAATTGGCTGAACAAGCATAATTTTCTTTTCCAGTGTTCCTTTAAAGTCTTCAAATGAATTTTTGGAAAATTGTCGCAATTTGATGTCTAATTGATGCGTTAATTCTCCTTGTACAATTAGTAAAATGAGTGGTTGTTGAAATAAATTCAATTGATGAATTGCACTTGAAAAAGAAGTTCCTTTCTGCATTTCACTTTCAATAAACTCAGCAATAGCTTTTGTTAAAAGACTTGTTCCTGCTTGTTTCATCTGTTCAACCATTTGTAATAAAGATTGTCCATTTCCTAAAAAATAAGCAAATTCTCTCGCATATAAAAATGTGTAATATTGACGTACTAAACTTCCAGCAATTGGCAATCGAGTTAAAAATCGGATACGATCAAGTAAGGTTTTATTTTTCCAAAATAAATACATAACTCCCACTATGATTGAAACAAACATACAAAATCCCAATACAATCCAAGGTAAATGTATAAATCCATGCCATATTAAATAAAGCATGACATGTCCTTGTAAACTTTCCACTTGAACCATCGATTGTAATTGTCCCAGTAATAAATAGCGAATCGCTGCTACCATACAAACTAGAAAAACAATTAAAATACACGGATAAATTAATACTTGCCGTAATTTTTTAATTTGTTGATCTTTTTGTGTTAAATATTGTCCAATTGTCCGACAAGAAAGTGCAAAAGAACCTGTCGACATTGATAAATAAATTTGAGAACAAATGGAATCGGAATACCCTACCAAATGTAAGACTTCATCAAATCTTTCCCCAACTAATAACTGTTCCATCAATTTCCCAATGGCTGTTTCTTGTTTAGGCAGGAGTAATTTGGTAAATTCCAATGTTTCTTGTAATGTGAATCCCTCTTCTAGTAATTCTCCTAATTGAGTTAAAAATAATGCTTGAGTTTTGTTAGACCATTTCTTAAAAGATTTGGTAGGCTTCAAAACTTTTCTTTGAAATATATCCAAGTGCATAAGCTTTCCTCAACTTTCTATTAAACGGATGTTCCAATGGATTTAAAAACTGTTCTCCTTGAATCAACTGTTGCAATGAAGTTCCATATGCAATATCAAATAAAGTGGCTTTTTTCGTTGAAAGTGGAATATGATTACAATGAAAGCAACAATGACTCTGACAAAGAGAACAATATCTCGGCACTAAACGCTGAGCTACAACAGCGACTAATGTTTGCCTTAGTAAATCTTTTGTAATCCCTAATTCCTCTAATCTTGAAATAACTCCTTTACAGTCTTTAGCATGAACGGTTGCTAGCATTAAATGTCCTGTTAGAGCACCCCGAATTACCATTTTGGCTATCATTTCGTCTCGAATTTCTCCTATCAACATAATATCTGGATGATGCCTTAAAGAACTTTTAATGAGTAACTCATACGTAATTCCTGCTTTTTCATTAATTTCTGTTTGTAGAAATAATGGTTCACTCATCTCCACTGGTTCTTCCATTGTAATCACTTGCAAATTCGTATCGTAAACACGATTTCTTAATAGATGATACATCGTTGTTGTTTTCCCGGAGCTAACAGGTCCTGAAAATAATATTAACCCACTCTTGTAATGCAACATTCTTTGAAGAAGCTCAATATCTCTTGGAAAATAGGTCGATACCTCCCCAGTTTTTTTCTCCTCCATTGATAAATGTAATAAACGAATGACTACTGAAGTTTGCATTTTAAAATTTGTAATGACCGATAATCTTAATTCAATACTTGTTCCATTCGTCAATTCATATTTCATTGCTCCACTTTGTGGTCTCCTTTTTTCCCCTACATCCATTCCAGATCGATACTTTACAAAGGTAATCCACCGATTAGCAGTATCCGAATCCACTGTTTTTAGTAAGGATAACTGTTCACCATCTCTTAAATAAAAACGGTACTCCTTTCCAAACGGTAATAAATGAATGTCATCAATGCGAAATTGGAGTGCAGCTAATAAAATTTCATTCGTAAGCTCCTCCATATCTCTCCCTCCTCTACAAAAAATTGACTAGTCACTTATATATACGAAAAAAAATCGAGAAAAAATTTTTTTCCTCGATTTTTTTAAAATATTTTTTATTTTTTTAAAAATCCTACTACAGATCCAAAAATTCCACCTAAACTATCTAATACCATATCTTGAAAAAGCGGTGTTCTTCCAGGCGTCATTCCTTGATGAAACTCATCCGTTATAGCGTATAATACGGTAATAAAAATCGCAATCATTAAACTCCATCCCGGATTTTTAAGATGAACTTTTAAGCCTCTCGTCCAATAATACCCAATGAAATAATACACTAAGAAATGTGCTCCCTTGCGAATAAAAAATTCAAGAAATTGAGCATATCCTAAGCTAGGAATACTAATGACTTTATCTGCATAAGTAAAATGAATTTTTGAAAGTACATCCGAAAATGGCTGAAATGGTAATAGTTGTTGTATTTTGGAAACAAGTGATTGATCATGATACGGCATTGATGAACTGTAAAATACAATTCCCATTAATAGAATGGCAATGAGAATCGAAACCGTCCCTCTAGTTGTTCTTGTCATAGAACTCCTCCTAATTTCTAGAATAAATTCATTATTGGCTACCTAAAACAAATTGTCAAGCGATTTTAAAAAACAAAAACTCTTACTATAACATTCGTTACAATAAGAGTTTTACTTTACAATTAAGCTTGAACTGGTAATTCTTCTCCAATCGCTGCTAAGCGTTCCATTACTTCTGCAGGAGTTAATCCTTTTGCAGCTACATAACGGTTTCTTGGATGAACACGACATTCAGAACTACATCCACCAATATATTTAGCTTCATTTTCTTCTGAAGTTAAAATTTGACGGTTACATTCTGGATTTGCACAGTTTACATAACGTTCACATGGAGTACCATCGAACCAATCTTTTCCGATTACAACAGGATTTACATGGTTGATGTCTACCGCAATACGTTCATCGAAAACGTACATTTTTCCATCCCATAGTTCGCCTTGTACTTCTGGATCCTTACCATAAGTCGCAATACCCCCGTGTAATTGACCTACATCTTTATATCCTTCACGAACCATCCATCCTGAGAATTTCTCACAACGCACGCCTCCCGTACAATAAACTACAACACGTTTGTCCATGAATTTTTCTTTATTATCACGAACCCATTGTGGTAATTCACGGAAGTTACGAATGTCTGGACGAATCGCTCCACGGAAATGACCTAAATCATATTCATAATCATTACGCGTATCTAATACAACTGTGTTTTCATCTAATAAAGCTTCTTTAAATTCTTTAGGAGATAAGTAAGCTCCAGTTGTTTCTAAAGGATTGATATCATTATCGAAATCATTATCTTCTAATCCTAAATGAACAATTTCTTTTTTATAACGAACAAACATTTTTTTGAAAGCTTGTTCTTCTTCTTCATCAATTTTGAACCATAAATCTTCCATTCCTGGTAATGAATGAACATAGTCCATATATTTTTGAGTTGTTTCATAGTCTCCTGAAACAGTCCCATTAATTCCTTCATCAGCGACTAAAATACGTCCTTTTAGTCCGATTGATTTACAAAATTCCAAATGATCTGCAGCAAATTGTGCTCCATTCTCGATTGGTACATATTTATAGTACAATAGTACTCGAATTTTTTTTGACATAAACTACCTCCAAAGTAATTTCTTATTGAGTGTTTATTATACCATCTGCACAAATCAATAGCAAAGAAACTGCTTGATATAAACTTTTAAATAGTTTCCTCACAAAGTTTACTTGTAATCAAAAAAGTTTTTCGGTTCCTCAATTGGACTTTCGTGTTTTCCAATCCATTTTTCCATCCAAACAATATGATACCATCGATGAAACTTATATCCACATCGTTTAAACTCTCCTACCAAGCGATATCCCATATATTCATGATATTGTACACTATTATTTGTTAAATATTCATCTTCCACTTCTGGAGTCGCAATACAAGCATAAACATTTTGGTAGCCTAATTCTTGTAATTTTCCTTCCATCAATTGATATAATTTTTTCCCATACCCTTTTTTCTGCTGCCCTTGTTTTAAATAAATGCTAATTTCTACAGACCACGAGAATGCTTTTCTACTAGCAAATGGTCCTGCATAAGCATATCCTAGCACTTCTCCCTCTTCTTCTACTACATAATAGGGAAATCTTTCAAGAGTCGTTTGGATTCTTCTTTCGAATTCTTCCACACTAGGAACCTCATATTCAAACGTAATGGCTGTTTTTTCTACATAATATCGATAAATTTCAACTAATGCGGCTGCATCTTCTATTGTCGCTACTCTAATTGTCATTCAAAAATCCTTTCGTCTTTCCATTTCTATTTTTATGGTAGTATACCACAGCTTGATTCTTGACAAAAAATTTTTTCTCTCTTAGGCTATGCTTATAGAACTCGAAAGGATGAATCTTATGAAATATTTTTTAACAAGTAGTGCAAGTATTCCTGAATCTTATAAAGTAAACTCCGCTAATGGTTTCATTGAAAACTTAAAAAATGCACTTGGCAAAACAACAATTAAAACCTTATATATTTCATCTGACCCAGATGCATATGAATTAACAGATGACTTTTCTTCTTATACAAAATTAGGATTTGAAGAAGTTGGCCTTCATTTTGATCCTTTTATTATTTTTGATCACCGTCAAACAGTAGATGTTCAAGAATATTTAAACGAAGTAGATTTAGTCATTTTATCAGGTGGTCATGTTCCTACACAAAATCAGTTTTTTCAAGAAATTCAATTAGCTAAAAAAATTCAGTTTTTTGAAGGAGTCATTATTGGCATTAGCGCTGGAACAATGAATGCTGCAGAGACTGTTTACGCTCATCCTGAATTAGAAGGGGAAAGTATTGATCCAGAATATCAAAGATATCTAACAGGTTTAGGACTGACAACGAAGCAAGTCATTCCTCATTATAATTTTTTAAAACATGAATATTTAGATGGAAAACATGTCCTTAAAGAAATCGCTACAGAAGATAGCGTGAATCAAGCATTTTACATTTTCCCAGATGGAACTTATATTTATGGACATGATGGAATAGAAGAATTATACGGAGAAGCTTATCTCTTAAAAGATAAAATTTTCAAAAAAATCAATACAAATGATCAAATTATTTCACTTTAAACAATCATTACCCTATTAAGACGACTTCGGTCGTCTTTTTTTCATAAAAAAAAACCCCATCGAAAATCGATGGAGTGAGACTTGTTGAATCTTTTGATTAACGACGTAAACCTAAACGGTTGATTAATTCACGGTAACGTTGGATATCTTTGTTACGTAAGTAAGCTAATAAGTTACGACGGTGACCAACTTTTTTCAATAAACCACGGTTTGAGTGGTAGTCTTTTTTGTGTACACGAATATGATCGTTTAAGTGATTGATTTCATAAGTAAGTACAGCAATTTGTACTTCTGGTGAACCAGTATCTCCTTCTTTAATCGCGTACTCTTTGATGATTGCGTTTTTTTGTTCTTTAGAAATAGCCATTTCTAAACACCTCTTTCTTATATTATTCCTTCTACTGAGTAAAACGTTGGTGAATCGTAAAACTCGGTACAAGGTCCGTGTTAAAACACATTAATAGATTAACGTAACTCTATCAAAAAATCAAGTAATTTGATAAGTTTATTATTGAACTTCTTTATGTGATTTTCTATCGAAGTATACATGATTTGGTAACATTGCTTGTCCACCCATTAATTCTTCAATTGAACCAATCTCATATCCTTCCTGTTGTAAGAAATCTAATAATCGAGGTAAAGCTTCAACTGTTTCTGGATGAATATCATGCATTAAAATAATCGAACCATTATAAGTTCCTTCTCTTACTTCTTGAAGAATACTGTTAACATTACGACTCTTCCAATCTAAAGTATCTACAGACCAATTTAAAATAGCAATGCCTGCTTGCTCTGCAACCATACGGTCAAATCCACCATATGGAGGTCTTAAAGTTGTTGGACGAATTCCTCCAGTAGCATCTCCAATTAATTTTTGAGTATCTGCTACTTGTTGATGAACACCTTCAGGAGTTAATGTTGTTAATAATGGATGGCTATATGAGTGATTTCCTACTTGATGGCCTTGTTCCACAATTTGTTTAATAATATCTTCATTACCCGGAACATGTTTTCCCATAATATAGAATGTTGCATGAACTCCATATCGTTTTAAAATATCTAAAACTTTCGGAGTCAACTCACTACTTGGACCATCATCAAAACTAATCGCCACACGTTTTTCATTTAAACGTTCCTCTAATTGATTTTTCCAATTTTGGTAAGCTTCTTGTTGACTTTCAGGAATTCGATCACTCTTTAAAATTGGAAATAGTTCTTGGAACGCAAATGAAATTTGGCGTAACGTTTCTCCGTTGCTAGTTTGGATAGGTTCTTTCAAGTTAAATCTAAACCCATTTTGAATAATAGAAGCATCTAAATTCTTCCAATTTTCATATGCAAATTCTTTTAATAACTGTTCCGTTTGTTCCTCTGATAACGATTGTTCCTTAGCAACTTTCATTGCTTTTTTTACGAAATGGTTCGTAACTTCTAAATCGTTAACAAATAACTCTCCAATTACCGCAGTACCAGATTTTTCTTTTCCTTCTAATTGGTGATTTAATTCATCATAAACTACTTGTTCCAATCCTTTTTTTGTTTCTTGATAAACAGATTGGTAATAATACACATCTTTAACACCTGTTAAAACATGAGATTGATAAACTTTTAAATAAACCCATGTACGTTTTGATTCATTCTTATATTGTTCTTTAACTTTTTCTAATAATGTATCTAATTCTTTTTGAATAGGCTCTACAATTTGTTGATTAACAGTAGGATAGGATACTGTAAACACAGTATTTCCAATTGTCTGAGTTTGAACTTCTACAGCTTCATTATATTGCTTGGCATCAGCTTCTTCTGCCTTCTTCATAATGGCTTCATTTCTACGAATAAAATGATTTTTCGCTAAACTACTTACAACAAACCACTCAACTAATACTAAAAATACTATCATGAAAGCTACTGCAATCATTTGAGGTAGTTCAAATTTTTTGATTCCTTTCATTTCTTTCTTCATATAACCTCTTCCTAATCTCTACATTTTATCTTGACAATTTGGACAAATTCCAAATACTTCCATTCGATGCCCTTGGACTTTATAGCCTGTTAATTCTTCCGCAACAGATTCTACATCCTCAATTAACGGATAAAATAAATCTTCCACACGTCCGCATAATTGGCACACAACATGATAATGTTTCCCAATATTAAAATCATATCTACTAGCATCATCTCCATACGTTAATTCTAGTAAATATCCTTCATCTGTTAACTTATTTAAATTATTATAAACGGTTGCCATACTAATATTTGGATCTTTTGCAACAATGGCAGTATAAACATCTTCTGCAGTAGGATGATGGGCCTCTGCTAAATAATCTAAAATGGCTATTCTTTGAGTTGTCATTCTAACGCCATCTTCTCTTAACTTTTCTTTTAATTGTTTCAGTTCTTTTTCGTGCATAGAAACCCTTCTCTATTCTTTAATCTTCGGATAAATTCTTCTATGATAACATCTTTTTGTAATATTGTAACATATTTGTAACAATTTTACTAGAGCTAAAATAATCCATAGCTTCGAATTACCATAGTCCGTCTTATTATACTAACAACCTATGAAACAAGCAAATAACAGTATCAAAAACTAAATAAAAAATGGATAAGAATCTTAAATACTTTATTCAGATTCATCCATTTTAATGAAAAAATATTTTTTTAATGATGTTGAATGGAGATTACCTTATTGTACCAAACGATAATATCCCATTGCTTCTCTTAGTGGTATTGCATCAATCCCTAAAGCTTCAACAATTGTATAAGAAAATTCAAAAGCTGCAGCAGGACCTGATCCAGTAATCACTCGTTCATCTTGATGCACGAGCTCTCCTGTATAATGCCCATCTTGAATTTGGTTTTCAAAACCTGGGTAACAAGTATAATTGCGATTTTTTAAAGCACCTGAATTCTCAATCGCAATCGGTGCAGCACAATTGGCTGCAATCAATTTTCCAGCATCATAATGAAGTTTGACAAAATCTTGCACTTCTTGATGATCTTTTAATAATTTTGCTCCTGGCATACCACCGGGTAAAATAACAATATCATATAATTCATTTTTCACAGCTACTAATTCTTTATCTGTAGAAATAGTTAAATCATGGGAACCCGTTGCCTCATTTCCCAATACTCCAATGATATCTACTTCTACTCCTGCACGACGTAAAATATCCATTGGAACTATGGCCTCAATTTCTTCAAAACCTGTGGTTAATACAATTGCTGCTCTTTTCATTGGAATTCCTCCTTACTATTCTTCCATTTTATTTTACTGATTTTTATACTTATTTTCAACCGTGATAGCGTTTCAGTTATAAATTGACATTTCAACTTTTTATCAGTATATTGAATTCATTAAATGAAAATATAATCCCTAGGAGGAAACAAATGACTTGGAAAATTATTACAGATTCTGGTTGTGATATTAAACACTTAGAATCTTTACCTGAGCATTGTACTTATGTGAACGTTCCTTTAACCATTCATGTAGGTGAGGAAGAATTTATTGATAATGAAACATTAGAAATTGATCAAATGATGGTTAAAATGTATGCCTATGAAGGAAAAACCTCTTCATCTTGTCCAAGCCCTGAGAGCTATTTACAATCATTTGAAGGTGCCGATAATATTATTGTCGTAACCATTACTGGTGCTTTATCTGGAAGCCATAATAGTGCACAATTAGCAAAAAAAATGTACTTAGAAGAACATCCTGAAACAAAGATTGAAATTATTGACAGCTTATCAGCCAGTGGAGAAATGGTATTAATCACACAAGCCATTGCAAACTTCATTAAAGAAGACCCTTCTTTTGAAGTAGTTGTTGAAAAAGCTCGTAATTATCATTCAAAAACTAAACTATTATTTGCTCTAGCAAGTGTCGATAATTTAGTAAAAAATGGTCGTCTTAGCAAATTAGTTGGACGTGTCGTTGGATTATTAAATATTCGTATGGTTGGACAAGCTAGCACAGAAGGAACATTAGAATTACTTCATAAATCACGTGGACAAAAACGTGCGGTTTCAGCCATTTGGGATGAAATGAAAAAGAACAATTACCAAGGTGGACGTGTTGCTATTAGTCATTGTGACAATCCAGAAATTTGCGCCATGATTACAACAGCGATTCACTCTGAATTCCCTAACGCAGATGTTCAAGCTTATCCTACTAGTGGATTATGTAGCTACTATGCTGAACAAGGCGGGATTTTAATGGGATACGAAATTCATTAATTGAAGTCTATAAGATAAAAACAAACGACTCCTATCGAACGATAAGAGTCGTTTTTATTATACTAATTCACTTTTCAAATAAGCATCTACTAAAGCTTCAGTTGCTTGAATTGATTTAATATGAGTTCTTTCGTATGAATGACTTGATTCAATTCCTGCTCCTAATAAAGCATGTTTGACATCTGCTCCTGCACGCATGGCTGCTGAAGCATCACTTCCATAAAATGGATAAATATCTAAACGATAGTCAATTTCATTTTCTTTTGCTAAGTCTACTAAATGTTGACGTAGCGTATAATTATAAGGACCAGAACCATCTTTTATTTATGACTACTTTACTAATAATCTTCATCAATCACTCCTCGATTAACTTTACAATATTATTATATTCTTAACTAATGAAAAGTAATTCGTAGTCCGTCCATTCTTTCACA
>NZ_CAUPZT010000038.1:0-15837 GCF_963515615.1 uncultured Granulicatella sp.
GGTGTAGAAAATTGGAATAAAGTACCTTCTTGTAGTATGGCATCTCGTTTCCCATATGGTACAAAGATTACTGCCGAAAAAGTTCGTTGGGTTCAAGAAGCAGAAGCGTATTTAATTCAATTAGGATTCGAACAAGTGCGTGTACGTGTTCATCAAGATTTAGCAAGAATTGAAGTATCACTCGATTTAGTTCCAACATTATTAGACCATCGTCAAGAAATTGAAAGTAAATTACGCTCGATTGGATTCAGTTATGTTGCATTAGACTTAGCAGGTTATCAATATGGACGAATGAATCAAGTGTTAAGTGATAAAGAAAAGGAAAATATCTGACAAAATAAGGAAGGACTTTGATAAGAAGTTCTTCTTTCTTTGCATAGAAATGAGGAGAGTATGGAAGCTCAAGAAGTATTACAATTTTGGTTTGAGGAATTAGAACCAAAAGACTGGTTTGTAAAATCTAAAGCATTAGATGCAGAAATCTATCGACGGTTTTTTAACATTCATCAAGCAGCAATTGCTGGAGAATTAAGTCATTGGAGGAAGACTATTCAAGGAAGATTAGCAGAAATTATTGTATTGGATCAATTTTCTAGAAATTTATATCGTGAGGATGTAAGAGCATTTTTATATGATGGTATGGCGCTTGTATTAGCACAAGAAGCCCTGCCGTATGCAAAAGAATTGACGGTCATTGAACGAAGCTTTTTATATATGCCATTCATGCATTCAGAGTCATTAACGATTCACAAAGAGGCGGAAAAATTATTTTCCGAACCTGGCATGGAAAAACGTGCAAAATATGAACAGATGCATCGAAACATCATCGAACAGTTTGGACGCTATCCACATCGCAATGAAATTTTAGGAAGAAAATCGTCTGAAGAAGAGTTAGAATTTCTTCGAAATCATTCAGGATTTTAAGTGAAAACTTTCTGTAAAGCGGATTAAAAAAAGTAATAAAACCTTAATATAAATAGAGTTGTTTTTTCGTAAAAAATTCGATACGATGGATAGGCAAAAGAGAGAATTGTGGAGATATAGATATGAAAAAATTCAAATGGATGAAGGCGGTACTGACAGCTTTAGTGGCTTGTTGTTTAGCAGCTCCAATGCAAACAATGGTTCACGCTGATGAACCTGAAAGACCTAAAACAGCAGAAGAAATTGCTGCATTAGAAGATGTAGCATCTTACATTGCAATCGAACAAACAAGTGGAAAAATTTTGATGGGAAAAAATCAAGATGATGTTCGTGGCATTGCTTCGATGAGTAAAATGATTAGTCAATATTTAATCTTAGAAGCGATTAAAAATTCAGAAATTACATGGGAAACAAAAATCCCTATCAGTGAACGAGCAAGTAAATTAAGTGCCAATTACTCGTTATCAAATGTGCCATTATGGCCAAATGAAAAATATAGTATTCAAGAATTATTTGAAGCAAGTTCCATCTATTCTGCTAATGCAGCAACCATTGCGATGGCAGAATATTTAGCGGGAAGTGAAGCTAAATGGGTGGAGAGAATGAAGGAAAAAGTTGAATCTTGGGGAATTCAAGATGCAACGATTGTAAATGCGACAGGATTGCCGAATAAATATGGTACAACAGAAAAGAATCCAGACTTTGGAGATGATGCAGAAAATAGTATGTCTGCTCGTTCTGTTGCAATTGTTGCAAGACGTTTAGTATTAGATTTTCCTGAAATTTTAAAAATTTCTTCTGTTGCAACGAAGGAGTTTAGACCAGGCACTGCTGGGATGACAAAAATGGATAATTTTAACTATTTAATTCCAGGATTGTTATTTGGATATGAGGGTGTAACTGGCTTAAAAACAGGAACTTCTGAAATTAGTGGAGCTTCTATTACGACAATTGCAACTCGTAATAATTTTTCAGTCATTGTTGTATCAATGGGATCTAAACAACCATTGAATCGTTTTAAAGTAACAGCGAAAATGTTAGATGAATTATTCAAGAAATATGAAGGCTTAGTGGTAGGAATTCCAGGCAAATCGGTTCAGAATATCCAATCCTATCCAGTCAATGGTGGTTCTGATGAGAAAATTAGTGTCGATTATGGAGATAATTTTGTAGCTGCTGTTCCAAAGGGAACTGCCATGAGTCAAGTAAAAGTTCGTTTTGAACCTTTTAAAGAATTATTAGATGAGAACAATGCCTTACAAGCACCGATTACTGCGGGAAAAACAATTGGGGATTTATACTTCCAGATGCCTGGAGAAGATTTAGGATATGTAGATGGTCAAACAGAAGGACATGTTCCTGCATTTGCAGGATATGAAATTGACCCATCGAATATTGTGACAGATGGCTATCGACAAGTGAGAGGATTTGTTGAAAAAATTATTCACGGAATCCAAGAGTTTTTTGGGAATATCTTCCAAAAAGTAAAAGGTTTCTTACATGCACAAGAAGCATAAATAGTTCGATTTATGGATTACCTGTTGCACAACTTTAGAGAATATTGTAAAATACAGACATATAAAACTGTATGAATAGTAACTTGAAGTCTTTTGTAGAGAGCTAGCGTTTGGTGAAAGCTAGTAAAGTATGACAAGCGAATCCACATACTATGATGCATGGCGAAAGCATTGATTAAGCCATCCGGAGCAAACCGTTATCGCAAATGAGTGCAATGGAAACATTGAATACGGGTGGTACCGCGAAGATAAAAGTGAAACACACAACTTCGTCCCAGTGACAATTTGTCGGGGATGAGTTGTGTGTATTTTTTTACAATGGTTTAAACAAATTTTCAACAAGCAAAACAAAAGAAATTGGAGGAATCAATATGTTAGATATGAAACGAGTGAGAGATCACTTTGAAGAAGTTGTGGTTAGCTTACAAAACCGCGGAGTAGAACGTCAAGTAGTAGAAGAATTACGTAATTTGGACGAAAAACGTCGTGAATTAATTTTAAAAACGGAGCAATTAAAGCAATATCGTAATACGGTAACGGAAGAAATTTCTCAATTAAAACGTAATAAAGAAGATGCAAGTGCGAAAATCGCAGAAATGAAACAAGTTGGGGAAGATGTAAAAGCAACAGATGCTTTATTAGCAGAAGTAGAAGAAAAATTAGAATACATCGCTTCACGCTTACCAAACATTGCTGCAGCTGATGTTCCTGTAGGAGAAGATGAAAATGAAAATGTAGAAATTCGTCGTGAAGGAACTCCACGTGTCTTTGATTTCGAACCAAAACCACACTGGGAAGTAGCAGAAGCATTAGATATTTTAGACTTTGAAAGAGGCGCTAAAGTATCAGGAAGTCGTTTCTTATACTATAAAGGATTAGGGGCTCGCTTAGAACGTGCGATTTACAACTACATGATTGATTTACATGTGGAAAAACATGGCTACACAGAAATGATTACACCATATTTAGTAAACGAACAATCAATGTATGGTACAGGACAATTTCCTAAATTTAAAGAAGATGTATTCCAAATTAATGACGAACGTAATTTAACATTAATTCCAACAGCAGAAGTTCCATTAACAAACTATTATGCAAATGAAATTTTAGAAGAAGCACAATTGCCAATTTATTTCACAGCATTAAGTCCTTCATTCCGTTCAGAAGCAGGTAGTGCTGGAAGAGATACTCGTGGCTTAATCCGTCTACACCAATTCAACAAAGTGGAAATGGTGAAATTCGCAACTCCTGAAACATCATTTGAAGAATTAGAAAAAATGACAGATAATGCGGAAGATGTATTACGTGGTTTAGGCTTACCATTCCGTACAATTGTATTATGTACAGGAGATATGGGATTCTCAGCTTCTAAAACATATGACGTTGAAGTGTGGATTCCAGCACAAGATACTTACCGTGAAATTAGTTCATGTTCAAACTGTGTAGACTTCCAAGCTCGTCGTGCGAAAATTCGTTACCGTCAAGCTGAAACTGGAAAAATTGAATTATTACACACATTAAATGGATCTGGTTTAGCAGTTGGTCGTACAGTAGCAGCCATCTTAGAAAACTACCAAGAAGCAGATGGAAGTGTAACAGTTCCTGAAGCATTAGTTCCATATATGGGTGGAGTTACAAAAATTACTAAATAATTTTGAATAGAAGAAAAGGAATTAACAAACCACACGGCACGTTAATTCCTTTTTCTTATTTAGAATTTTTATTTTCAAATGGAATAGAAAGGATGAAGGTACTTCCTACATCTTTTTGACTTTGAACCGTAATTTTTCCTCCCAGTTGATGAGCTAATTCTTGAGCGATAGCTAAACCAAGTCCATGGCCTCCAGTTTTCATATTTCTGGAGCTTTCAACTCTATAGAGTCTTTTGAATATATGTTCAAATTCTTTAGCATCAATTCCTTTTCCTTTATCCGACACACTAATTGTGAGAGTGTTATCTTCTAAAATCCCTTTTACATCGACTGGTGTGCCAGGGTCAGAATATTTAAAGGCATTATTTAATAAATTGACTAGAATACGTAATAATTTATCATAATGACTCGTAAATTTAGCAGATTCTGGTAGAACTTGTATATGAATGTCTCTATTTTCTTGTTCAATTAAAAGGTGAAACTCATTCATCGCATGAACTAATAACTGATCTAAGAAAATCACTTCATTTTTTTGATGATGCTCCTCTGCTTCTTGTGTATTAAGCGTTAAGTCATCTAATTCTTCTACTAATTTGTTTAATCGTTCCGTTTGACGGTTAATCGTTGTTAAGTAATGAAATTGTTCTTCTTGAGTAATGATTCCATCTAAAATTCCTTCAACGGTTGCTTGTATCGAAGTAATAGGAGTCTTTATATCATGGGAAAGTTGTGCAATCATGATTCTCTTTTCTTTCTCACTTTCTTCTAGTGAATCAAAGGATTTTTTTAAATCATCTGACATATGATTAAAAGCTTTTCCAAATTCTTGGAATTCAATTGGACCTTTAATCGTAACGGAATCATTAAAATTTTTATTGGCAATATCTTTTGCTTTCTTTTTAAGTTCGTTAAGAGAAGAGAATATTGGTGATAGAAGTAATAAACTAATCATAGCGCCAATGAAGCTAGCGAATAATGTGACTCCTATCAAAAAGTAAATTTCTCCTTTTTCAATTAACATTTTTTGAACTGCCCAAAAAACAGCGAGTATGGTTAACGTAGTAGAGATAAGATAACCAATAATAATATAATTTTTTAATTTCATAATGAACCTCTTGGTTTTTCAATTTTGTATCCTAAGCCCCATACGGTTTTAATCGTTGGAGTATGTAAACTAGAGTGTTTAGACAATTCTTGCCTTAAAGCATGGATATGAACGTTTAGTGTATTCGTATCGTCTATAAATTCTTCTTGCCAAACTTTTTCATATAATTCTGTTTTTGAGAAAACTCGTTCAGGATTTTTGCATAAAAGCCATAAAAGTTCAAAAGCTTTTACCGTTAAGTTGAGTAGATGATTATCGACATAAACTTCATAAGTTTCGTGGTTTAATTTTAGATTTCCTAATTGTACTTGAGTAGGATTTCCACCTCGATAAATTCTTCTAAAAATATTATTGACGCGAAGTACAAGTTCTCTAGGGCTGAAAGGTTTTGTAATAAAGTCATCAGCTCCCATACTAAGACCAAATATTTTATCTTGTTCACTTGTTTTAGCTGTGATGAATAGAAACGGTTGGTCAGGAGATAAATATTGAACTTCACTAATAAAATCATATCCATCCATTTTGGGCATCATAATATCAGTAATAATTAAATCGATGGATTTGTTTTTAAATAGTTCTAACCCTTCAACTCCATCATGAGCTACAAAAACCGTGTAACCGGATTGTGATAAGTAACGATTTTGGATATCTGTAATTTCAAACTCATCATCTACGAGTAATATTGTTTTTTCCATTAGAGACTCCTTTGATAAAAATAGTGCTATACTTTTGCTCAGTATAACACTATTTTTAGGGGAATTAAACTTAGATTCTTTCTTTTTTAGCTTTTAATCCTAAAATTCCTAGAACGAATGCTAATCCAGCTGAGAATGCTCCTAAAGCAGAAGTGTTTGTAGTAGTTTCTCCTGTTACAGGTAGACTAGCTTTACTTTCTTTCTTCATAGAATCATTATTTTTCATTTCTTTTTCTTCTTCTTTTTGTTGTTTCATCATTGGAGTAGAAAGATCTTCTTTTTTAGCTGTTTCTTTTTCCATTGTTTTAGAATTCATTTGTTGAGAGTGCTCCATAGTCGTTGGTTTCATCTCATCTTTTGTAGCATGTTCTTCTTTCATAGTAGATGTAGTATTTGTAGTTGAAGAAGAATGATTGGTTGCCATGCTTTCTTTATGCAAAGTAATACGAACTTCACGTGTAGCAACAACATTAGATAAATCGGCTTTACCATCTTTATTACCGTAAACTTTTACAGTAGCTTGGTAAGTTTGAGTACCATTGGCACGAAGTTGATCAAGAAGAGCTTGTCCTTCTTTACCAGTAGTGTTTCCATTTAAGTCTACTTCATAGAAATATTGACCTTTAGTAAGACCTTCAAGAGGAAGTAATGCTGGATTTTTAGCAGTTCCATTATCAGACCAAGGTGCATTTTCAGAAGATTTCAGTAATAGACGAGTTAACATACCGTCGCCACCGAAAGCTTCGTAAGGAATCACTTGGTTCACTCCAGCAAGGAAAGGACCAGGAACATTCGCTTTTTCAAGGTAGCTAGCAGGCACTTCAGTTTGAGCTTTAATATTGTTGGCTACAGATTCGTTTACTTTTTGAGCAGGAGTTAATCCGTTTAAAGTAACTGAAATATTTTTAGTAGCAACAACATTAGATAAATCAGCTTTACCGTCTTTATTACCGTAAACTTTTACAGTAGCTTGGTAAGTTTGAGTACCATTGGAACGAAGTTGATCAAGAAGAGCTTGACCTTCTTTACCAGTAGTGTTTCCATTTAAGTCTACTTCATAGAAATATTGACCTTTAGTAAGACCTTCAAGAGGAAGTAATGCTGGATTTTTAGCAGTTCCATTATCAGACCAAGGTGCATTTTCAGAAGATTTCAGTAATAGACGAGTTAACATACCGTCGCCACCGAAAGCTTCGTAAGGAATCACTTGGTTCACTCCAGCAAGGAAAGGACCAGGAACATTCGCTTTTTCAAGATAGCTAGCATGCACTTCAGTTTGAGCTTTAATATTGTTGGCTACAGAATCTTTTACTTGTTGAGGTGAAGTAACAGGAGTAGTTTCTGCTGGAGTTGCAGCTCTATTTTCTAAGACAGCTTTTGGAGTATTTGCAGCATCTACTTTATTTTCAGTAGCTGGTTTATTATTACTGTTTTGAGCAGTAGTTTCTTTTGGTGCAGTTAAAGCAGTATCAACAGCATGTTTAATAAGTTTATTAATATCATCCGGCTTTGATTCTTTCTCTTTATCAACATTATTTGGTTTCGTTTGAGAAACCGGTGCAGCAGCAACTTCATCTGCTAGAACAGATTGTACTGGAGAGGTAAGGATAAAAAATCCACTAGCAACCACGACGGATGCTACACCGACACTTAAACGACGAATTGACCAACGAGTAACTTTCTCTTGCATATTTTTTTTCATAGTAAAACCTCCTAAGTTTTGTATGTGTTTACTATAAGAGGTAAAAATAAAGTGAGTATAATGAAAAGTTAAAATAATTCTTAAATATCCGTTATGAAATACTTATATACGAAAAAATTAGTGAAAATAAGGCTGGAATGACTTTATTTAAAGAGTGGAACAGGAGTTTTTCCAACTAAAAAAGGAATTAACGATGCACAGGGCATGTTAATTCCTTTTCGTTATTTTTTTATACTAACATTAATAGCATCTAACACACGTTCAACAGGAGTGCTTTCTTCCAGTAAGTGTTTTTGTTCTTCTTTCGCAATATCAGGGTGGTCAGTAATGATACCTGAAACAGAGCTATGAAGATATTTATTAATTTCATCGGGTTCATTAATTGTCCAAACATAAACTTCATGACCTTGTTGCTGAGCAGCAATGGTTGTTAAGTCATGATAAGAGAAATCTTCCACTACATAAAAGTCTACAGCAGGATTTCCAAATCCGCCAAATTGGAGTGGAATGACATATCCGGTATCCATTTCGGGAGCTTTTCGTTCAATTTCTTCAATCACGTTTAAGTTGATAGACATCACTTTGTAAGTTTTTTCAACACCTAATTCTCTCATTTTTGCAATAAAGAGGTTAGTGTAGTCAGCTCCTTCAAAACCATGAGGTTTTAATTCAACGAGTAATTTGACATTAAGTTCCTTTGCTTTTGCAACAAATTCTTCAAAAGAAGGGATATGACTTTCATAATCGTTTTGGTAAATTGGAAGTCCAACAATTTCATCATAAGTCATATCTTTAACTTTTTTATTAAGACGGGCTAATCGTTTTAAATTATAATCATGCATGACGATAAATTGATTGTCTTTTGTCAGTAAAATATCCATTTCCACATAATCAGCGCCTTCTTTTGCAGCAGCTTCTAGTGCTTCAAGAGAATTTTCCACCCCATATTCGGTAAATCCTCGGTGAGCGACGATAGCAGCTGAGGAAGAGTTTTCCAAATGATATTTTGAAATGGCTTCGCTAGAATAATAAATCGTTAAACCGATAAAAGCAGCCACTGTAATAATGGTACTTTTAAAGGGAATTTCAGGAATATGATGCTTGATCGTTACATCTACGGCATCTTGATCATCTGCTAGTTTTACTAAAATAATAATTAGAGAAATTTTCGTATAAATGGTTATAAAGAAAATGACTAGTTTTGATAAGACAAACAGGCTCGTTACGATAAAGACATTATCCATTATAGAGGATAAGTATCCTAAAGTAATTGTGAGAATAAACGTCACTAAAAATCCGATAAGGGATAGGACGATTTCAACTAGTAAGAAGATTCCAATATGTCTCCATAATTTCTTTTTTGTCAGCGCCCAACTTGTTTTTAGATTTTCTAAGAAACAATGGTTTGTCAAAATTTGTAGTGGAATAGCGTAAATGAATCGAAGATGAAAATAAGCCAGCACAATATATACAATGCTAAATCCGATTGCTCCGGTAGTTGTTTTTTGAATTTCTTCTGTAATAAAGTTTGGAATATATAATTGTTCAGTTAAAAACGAAGTCATTCCAAATTTTCCTAATGGTAATAGGGTCAATAAATACAATAAGAAATATATAAATTGTGGGCTAAAAAATTCCCTCACTTCACCGAAAGCATTTTTCAAACTTGTTCGCCATGAAAAATGTGTATTAGAAATTGTTCCATAAACCATAAAGGTAAGAATCGAAAATTCAATAAAAACAAATAAAATAACGGCGAATAAATAGGCAATAAACGCTAAAATGATAATGGGTGAGGAGAAGAATAATTTCATATTGCTAAAATTAAAATTACTTTGTCCCGATAAAAAAATAATGCCTTTAAATAAGGTTGATAAAATTCGAAAGCCAACAAATGATACAAAAAATTGTAAAAAGGCGGCATTTCGTACATACGTAATTTTGTTGGAAAATAAATTGTTTAAAACGAATCGAACGGTTTTCCAAACAGGTAAGGATTGATTTTTCATAAAGCCTCCTTATAGAAAGATTGAGAATATTGTAGCACAGAATGAAGAAAAGTTGAATATCATAGAAAATGTAAGTTTGATTCGTTGTATCCGTATAGGTATTGCCGTATACTTAAAGCGTAATCATAACTTTATAGGAGGGGTTTTATGTTTTTATCAGAGGAATTACTCGAACAAATTCATCAAAGAGCAGCGCAATATGACTTGGAAAATGCGTGGCCAAAGGAAGATTATGAGGCATTAAAAGAAGCGGGGTATTATAAAGCTTTTGTGCCAAAAGAATATGGGGGATATGGCTTATCTCTTCAAGAAATTGCCCAAGAACAAACAAGATTAGCAATGGCAGCACCAGGAACAGCTCTTGGGATTAATATGCACCAAATTATTGTTGGATTAGCGAAGCATATGGTTCGATTTGGTAATAAGAAGGGTGAACAAATTTTACGAGATGCAGCTGATGGGAAGTTGCTAGCATTTGGTATTTCTGAACCAAGTAATGATCGAGTTTTATTTGGATCTATTTCGAAAGCAGAGCCACAAGAAGATGGTGGCTATCGTTTTCATGGAAAGAAAGTTTTTCTATCGATGGGAAAATATTGCGATAAATTAGTTTCATTTGGTTCAGATACTTCTGGAGAATCTCCATTGTCTGTCTTTGCTTATTTAACACCTGATGCAGAAACATTCGAAGTAAAAGATGATTGGAATACATTAGGAATGAAAGCAACTCAATCAAACACTGTCGAATTAAAAGGTATTTATGCTGCAGAAGAGCAAATTTTAACAAAAGTAGCTCCTGGTCCAAGTTTTGATCCAGTTGTATTTGGTATTTTTGCTTATTTTGAAATTTTATTAGCCGCTACTTATTATGGAATTGGAAAACGTGCGTTAGAAATCGGAATTGAAACGGTAAAAACTCGTCATTCTGTATCGAATGATGCGCCATACTCTCAAGATAAAAATATTCGTTGGAGAATTGCAGAAGCAGCGATTATTTTAGATGGCATTCAACCGCAAATTAATGAATTAAGTCAAATATTGGAATCAAGCGAAGAATATAGCTTTATTTGGTTACCACGTTTATCTTCTATTAAAAATCGTTCGGTTGAAGTATCGAAAAAAGCAGTGGAAGAAATTGTACGTGCTAGTGGAGGAAGTTCTTATTATAATACGACAGAACTTTCACGCTTGTATCGTGATGTATTAGCTGGTTTATTTCAACCATCTGATCAAGAATCACTTCATGATGCATGGGCAAATATTTTATTAGGGCCTATTGCGTAGTTAGTTGGTGGGAGGATGAGTTTTGTTTGAATTTCTTTTCTTTCAAGGGTTCACTTAGAATAATCCTAGTATTTTCAAGAGGTTTATAGTATAATCGTTCGTGGCGTTTTGAACGCTCGAGGTTCGCAACCATCCCTCGATTCAAAAAACTAGGAGGAAAAGAAATGAAACAAAACAATGTAAAAGTGTTGATGATCAATGCAATTGTAGCAGCATTATATGTGGTGATTACAACAGTATTTGCCTTTATGTCTTTTGGAAATATCCAATTCCGTATTTCAGAAATGTTAAACCATTTATTTGTCTTTGATAAAAAATATGGTTACGGGATTATTGCGGGTGTTATTTTAGCCAATACTATTTTTATGTCTAGCTCGGGTTTAGGAGTGTATGATTTAGTATTTGGTTTAGGGCATTCTATTTTATCTTTAGTGATTGGTTCATTAGTGTTCCGATTTGCAAAAGATTTAAAAGGTAAAATGTTATTATTATCTATCGTATTTAGTGTGATGATTTTCTTAGTAGCGATTGAATTAAAACTTGTATTAGAATTACCATTTTGGTTAAGCTACTTTGAAACTTTTGTTGGTGAAATTGTTGTCATGTTAGTGGGAATCCCAGTCATGTTAGCAGCCGACAAAGCAATTGGTTTTACAAAACAAATGAATGCATAATTTATGTTTTAAAAGGTATATTCGAGAAATCGGGTATGCCTTTTATTGTTAGTGGAAAATGGTGCCGGTTTGTTTATTAAAAAAGGCATTTCGTAACCTCATGACTTGTAAAAAAGTATAAAAGCATCTAAACTATAGTAGATTAAGAATCAGAAAAGAGGAATTTCAGTGGAATTATTAAGTTTAACAGTAGGACGTCTACAAGAGAACGTTTATTTTTTAATTGATGAAAATAAAGAAACATTAATTTTTGATCCAGGTGCACAAGCAGAGGATATTAAAGAATTAATTGAAGAAGAAGGATTGAAGCCAATTGCGATTGTGTTAACACATGCGCATGGAGACCACATTGGAGCAGTAGACGAATTAAGAAAAGCGTACAATATTCCAATGTATATGAATGAAATTGAAAAAGAATTTTTAACAAATACAGATTTCAATCGTTCATTATATTCAAACGAAAATATTACAGTAGAACCTGCTGATGGATACTATCCAGCAGAATTAGGAAAATGGAAAATTGGAAGTTTTGAACCTGAATTAGCGTTAATTCCGGGACATTCTCCAGGTAGTACAGTATTTATCTTCAAAGATAATGGATTTGTGATTGGTGGAGATGTTTTATTTAAAGGTAGTGTAGGACGTAGCGACTTCTCATATGGTAGTCATATGACATTAATGGAAGGAATCGAACAATATTTATTACCTTTACCAGGAAATACGGTTGTTTTCCCAGGACATGGTGAGCCAACAACATTACAAGATGAAATTGCAAGTAACCCATTTTTAAATGGAGCAACTAGATAGAACTCAGTAGGAGAATTCAAAATGATTTTTGACACACATACACATTTAAATGTAGAGCAATTCAACGGAGAAGAAGCAGATGTTATTAAGCGTGCAAAGGAATTAGCCGTTACACGTTTTGCTGTTGTCGGATTTGATACACCAACGATTGAAAAAGCTCTCCAATTAAGTGAAACATTTGAAGAAGTAGTGGCGATTGTAGGATGGCATCCGGTTGAAGCACATGCCTATACACCAGAAATTGAGAAAACATTAATCACACAATTAACCCATCCAAAAGTAGTGGCAATGGGGGAAATGGGTTTAGACTATTACTGGGATGACTCTACACCTGAAGAACAAGAACGAGTATTCCGTCGCCAAATTGCTATTGCCAAAGAAATGAAATTACCGATTGTCATTCATAATCGTGATGCAACAGAAGATTGTTATCGTATTTTAAAAGAAGAAGATATTCGAGATATCGGTGGAATAATGCATAGTTATAATGGCGATATGGAATATATGAAACGCTTCTTAGATTTAGGAATGCATATTTCTTTTAGTGGAGTAGTGACGTTTAAAAATGCCCCTCAAGTTCGTGAGTGTGCAAAAATCGTTCCACTCGATCGTTTTTTAGTTGAAACAGATGCACCTTATTTGGCCCCTGTTCCTTACCGTGGAAAGAGAAACGAAACAGGGTATACTCGCTATGTTGTTGAAACTATTGCTAAGGAAAGAGAAATGGCTTGGGAAGAAATAGCTAAAGCATCAACAGAAAATGCAATGAAGCTATTTCGATTTGAAGAAAGAGGATTAAAATGAATCCAATTATAGTAGTTGAAGGGCGAGATGACACTCGTCGATTAAAGGAAGTTTTTCCAGAAATTGAAACGATTGAAACGAATGGTTCAGCTATTGATGATGAAACACTTGCATTAATTAAAAAGGCAAGTGAAATTCGAGAAGTTATTGTGTTTACAGACCCGGATTATCCAGGTCAAAGAATTCGTTCGATTATTCAAGAAGCGATTCCTACGGTAAGTCATGCTTTTATTGAAAGAGAAGAAGCCGTTCGAAAAACGAATCATAAAAGTCTTGGAGTAGAACATGCTAGCGATGAAAGTATTCAAAAAGCATTGGAGCATGTGTATAAACCAGTAGCAGACCTTCAAGAAGAGATTGCTCAATCGGTGATTTTAGAACTAGGACTGATTGGCTATCCTCACTCGTCTTATTTAAGAAAAGAAGTGTCTAAAGAATTACGAATTGGACATACAAATGGAAAACAATTAACGAAACGATTGAAATTATTTGGCATTTCAGAGCAAGAATTACGAAATGCGGTACAAATTGTACAGGAAAGGAGCTAAAAAGATGTTTGAAAAAGATATTGCCACACCGACTCGAACACGTGAAATTATGGAACGTCATGGCATTAAAGTGAAGAAGAGTTTAGGGCAAAATTTTTTAATTGAACCGAATATTTTAACAAAAATGTTAGATGTAGCAGATGTTAACAAAGAAACAAATGTCATTGAAATTGGACCAGGAATTGGTGCGTTAACGCAACGCTTAGCAAGAGCTGCTAAAAAAGTGTTAGCGTTTGAAATTGATGGACGCTTAATTCCAGTATTAGAAGATACTTTATCCGAGCATGATAATGTCATAGTGATTCATGAAGATATTCTAAAAGTTGATTTAGAAACAGTGATTCAAGAACACTTCAATGTGGAGGAGAGATTACTAGTCGTTGCAAACTTGCCGTATTATATTACGACACCGATTATTATGAATCTCTTAGAATCAGGCTTACCAATTGATGGATTTGCGATGATGATGCAAAAAGAAGTGGCAGAAAGAATGACTGCTCAACCAAATTCAAAAGCTTATGGCTCATTAACGGTTGCGATTCAATATTGGTGCTACGCCAAAATCGGATTTATTGTTCCTAAAACAGTTTTTAATCCAGCACCAAATGTAGATTCAGCTATTTTAGTATTGGAACGTAGAGAAGAACCTCTAGTAACGGTCAAAGATGAAGCGTTCTTCTTTGATTTAGTAAAAAATAGTTTTGCCCAACGTAGAAAAACATTATGGAATAATTTGGTAAAAGCTTATGTTCCAGGAAAACTAACAAAAGAACAAATTCAAGAAGCATTGGACTCTGTTTCGATTGAACCAAATCGTCGAGCAGAAACACTAACCATTGAAGAATTTGCAGCCTTATCGAATCAATTACAACAATTTGTAGGAGAGTAACAATTGTTAACAAAAAAGAATGAAAACGTGATATAATTGTGTGCAATTGTTTTTGAAAGGATGGAGAAATATGGAACAATGGGTTCAACGAAGTAAAGGAATTTTATTAACTTTTGGATTAGCAGTATTAGCTGTTATTTTAGGAGACGTAATGCCGGTTATTGGAAGTGCGGTATTTGCGATTATTTTTGGAATGTTAGTAAGTAATTTCTATACATTACCAAGTGATTTTAAACCAGGAATTAATTATTCCGCTAAAAAATTATTACATTATTCGATTATTGCATTAGGGTTTACAATGTCATTTGCTCAAGTTCAACAAACAGGATTAGAGTCTTTACAAGTAACGCTTGTTACGATTGTGGCAGCCTTCTTAACAGCAGCTCTTGTAGGAAAATGGTTAGGCTTGTCTGATCATTTACGAACATTAGTAGGATTTGGGACAGCTATTTGTGGAGGTTCTGCGATTGCAGCAGCTTCTCCTATTATTAAAGCAGATGATGAGGAAATTGCCTTATCAATTTCAACGATTTTCTTATTTAATATTATTGCGGTGTTCTTATTCCCATTTTTAGGACATGTGTTACAAATGACAGATGCACAATTTGGATTATTTGCAGGGACAGCAATTAATGATACTTCAAGTGTCGTCGCTGCTGGTTATAGTTATAGTAGTGGAGCAGGAGATATTGCTACCATTGTAAAATTAACACGTGCGTTAATGATTTTACCAGCTTGTTTAATTTTGTCATTTATTGAGGCAAGACGTCAAAAGAAATCAGGAGAACCGGTGAATTGGAAGAAAATTTTCCCAATGTTTATTTTATGGTTCTTAATTGCAACGATTGTGACAAGTGTGGGAATTTTCCCTAAAGAATTTATCCCATATGCAAAATTAGCTTCTAATTGGTTAATGGCAATGGCGTTAGCAGGAATTGGTTGCCAAGTATCATTTAAGAGTTTCCGTGAAGCGGGAGCTAAACCGATTGCTACTGGGTTGGCAACTTGGTTTGTGGTAGGAGCGACTAGTTTATTTATTCAATATTTTGTAATGAAGTAATCCCTGAATAAAGGAGAGTTTATGAAGCGCCTATTAAGTTTAGGATTTTGGATAGGTTTGATTTATATTTTGATTTTTTCGAAGGTAAATGCGGTTCAGTCGTTTGTAAATACTTCGATGGTTGGAGTTTATTTGCATGTGGTGATGATTTGCTTGTTGATAATCGG
>NZ_CAUPZT010000039.1:0-15719 GCF_963515615.1 uncultured Granulicatella sp.
GTCCCTACACATTTGGTTTGTCTTCTTTGTTTAGTTTTCAAAGGTCAACGTCGCTCTTCGCGATAACTCCTATATATTATCATAGGAGTTTTTGGCTGTCAACATGTTTTTTTATAATTTTCAAACGCTTTAAAAGCGAACGTTCGTTAACAGTGTTTATAATTTACCATAGTTTTTCTCCCTTTGCAAGTCCATTTCTTAACTTTTTTTATATTTTTCGTAAAAAAGAGACTGTAGTTTTTTAGGCTACAGTCTTTTATATTATTGAACGGTTCCAGAAGTAATTTCCTTACCATCACTAACAATTTTATATTTTCCTATTGGTTGAGTATTACTTAAACTAAATGTTAAATTCACACTAGTATCTTCACTAATTTCTATAGTGTTATATACATTTTGAAGCTGGTTTACCGAGTCTTCAATGTAAATAGAAATCTTATTAACTTTTCTATTCGAATTGTTTTTTGGTTTTTGATAAGGAATTACTATCTGTTTTGTTACTGTGTGTACTTTTTTACCTTTTGATAGCACAATTGTTAAAGGTGCACCTTTTTTAATCTCTGAACCTTCACGAATTGATTGACTAACAACTGTATCCACTGTTGCATCATTTTCTTCTTCTGTAATGGTTAAGTTTAAATTATTAGCACTAGCATATTCAATAGCCCCTTCTCGAGTATATCCTTTCAAGTTTGCCATTTTTATTGAATTTTCACCTTTACTTACCACTAATGTTATAACAGTATCTTTTCCTTCTACTTTTTGATTTGGAGCAATACTTTGAGAAATTACTTTCCCTGAATCTACATTATCCGAGTTTTCATCTTTTCTTTCTACTGTAAAACCTAATTTCTTTAACTCATCTCTGGCTGCTTCATAAGTTTTATTTCGATAATCCTTCATTGTTATTGCTTCTTTTCCAGAACTTACTTTAAGTGTTACTTTTGACTTTTCTTTTACAGTACTTCCTGCTTTTGGATTTGTTTCAATAACTTTTCCACTTTCTACTTCATCAGATTGTACTTGTATCACATCTGTTACATTTAATTTTGCATCTGCCAGTTTAATTTTAGCTGCAGCTTCTGTTAAATTCGTTACATCCGGAACTTGAACTTCCTTTGGACTTGAATGTAAAAATGCAAAAGCCATAATTCCAATAACGGATATCATGAGTAATAATACCCAAGGCCATTTTCTTTTTTTCTTAACCGGTTTTTCTTCATCCATTTCTACTACCGGTATTTCACGACTTGATTGTATTGGTTTAATTTTTTGTGTAGAGATTGGAGACAATACTTTTGTCTCTCCCGAAAAACTAGCTGGTACAAATTTCTTTTCATATAATCTTGTTGAGTCCAAACAAGTTTTTAAATCTTGAAACATTTCATAGCAACTTCTATACCGATTCATTGGATCTTTTGCAGTTGCTTTTAAGACTATATTTTCCAAACTTTGCGGAATCATCACTGATGGATTCATAACTGGAGGTAACGGTTCTTGAAAATGCTTCAGTGCAATTGATACAGCTGATTCTCCATCAAATGGAACTCTTCCCGTTAATAATTCATATAACACAATCCCTAATGCATAGATATCCGTTTGAATTGTTGCCATTCCACCTCTTGCTTGCTCTGGTGACAAGTAATGAACAGAGCCAAGCAATGTATTCGTTTGTGTTAACGATGTATCGGATAATGCTACAGCAATACCAAAATCAGTTATTTTAACATTCCCTTCTCGATCAATTAAAATATTTTGTGGTTTTATATCACGATGAATAATTCGATTTTGATGAGCAGCAGCAATAGCTGAAACAATTTGCATCATGATACGAACTGCTTCTATTGGATGTAAAGCTCCTCTTTGTCGTACATAATCTTTCAAATCTGTTCCTTCTACATATTCCATCACAATGTAATTCATCTCTTGTGACTGTCCAACATCATAAACTCCAACGATATTAGGATGTGTTAATTGCGTTGCTGATAATGCTTCACGTCTAAATCTTCTCATTGCATCATCATTTTGTCTAAAATCTAATCTTAAAACTTTAATTGCTACTAATCGATCTAAAATCAAATCAGTTGCTAGGTAAACCGCAGCCATTCCACCGGTACCGATTAAAGATTGAATTTTATAACGTCCATTTAATGTTTTTCCAGCTTCTAGCATTAGGCTACCTCCTCTTGTAATTGAATTTTTGCAATAGCAACCGTAATATTATCACGGCCACCTGCTTCATTAGCTGCTTCAACAGCTTTTTCTACTTGTTTTTCTATATCAGAATAATGATTCATCACATTTCGAATTTCTTCTAGTGATAACATATCACTCAATCCATCACTACATAATAGTAGAGTATCGTCTTCTTTAACAGTCATTCTCACAAAGTCAATTTCTACCACTGAAGTAACACCAAGTGATTGAGTCACTATATTTTTATTAGGGTGATTTTCTGCTTCTTCAGGAGTAATTTCACCAGATTTCAATAATGCATTTACCAAGCTTTGATCTTCCGTTAATTGCTTCAATTGAAAATTTCTTAACACATATGCTCGACTATCTCCAACATTGGCAATCATTAATTGATTATCTATCACAATCGCTGCTACTAAGGTAGTTCCCATCCCATACAAATCTTCATATTGTGTTGAACGCAAAAGAATATCATTATTGGCTTCTTCAATTTTATGAATCAACCATTGGTAGATTTCTTCAATATCATCTAATTCCATTTTTTTCCATGCTTGGCCAATTGTCATAAGAGCCATTGAACTTGCAACTTCACCAGCATTATGACCACCAATACCATCACATACCATCATAAGCGGGATATTATTTTTGCTTTCAAAGTATCCTGCAGTATCTTCATTCACTTTTCTTCTTTGGCCAACATCACTTTTTATGGCAAATTTCATATAATCCCTCCTTGATGTTTAGGATTTTTTAACTAGTTTACAAATATAAAAACCATCACTATTAAAGTCACTTGGTAATATTGTAATATCTTCTGTTTCTTGATGAATCCACTTTCCAATCGGTTCAATTTTAAACTCTGGATTCGTTTCTAAAAATTGATTGACTAGCTCTCTATTTTCTGACTTATTTATTGTACAAGTAGAATACACAAGACTTCCCTTTGATTTTACCATTTTTGAAGCAGATATTAAAATATCAAGTTGAATTTTTTCCAAACTCTTTAAATCTTTTAATTCTTTTGTATATTTAATATCCGGTTTACGACGAACTAATCCTAATCCTGAACAAGGTGCATCCACAAATACCGCATCAAAACTTTCAGTTGGATATACTTCATGAACAGTACGGGCATCTAGCACTTTCATGGAAATACAATCTTCCACTCGCAATCTTTTTGCATTTTCTTGAATTTTCTTTAGTTTATGTTCATATAAATCTAAGGCATCAACCTGTCCACCTTTTGATGGATCTAAATAGCTTGCAATATGCGTCGTCTTCCCGCCGGGTGCAGCACATGTATCAAGTACTTTATTTGTTGGTTGTAAATTACCAACTTGTGCTACTAAAGAAGAAGCTTCATCTTGAATCGTAATAAGTCCTTGTTCAAAAGCTTTCGATTGGAAAACATTCCCCTCTTTCACAATGAGACATCTATTGGATAACATGCTTTCTCTAGTCTGAACCCCTTCTTCATCTAACAGTTGTTTTACTTGTTCCTGCGATAAATAATTGGGTTGAATACGAACACTGACACTTGGCGCAGTTAAAATAGACTCAGAAATTTGTTGTGCTTTTTCTACTCCATACTGTTGTTGAAATAATTGGTACATCCATTTTGGAATACTATACTGTACGCTCATTCTTTCATCTGCATCTTTTATTTCCTCAAAACTTCTTAAATCATTTCTTTGGAAATTTCTAAGTACACCATTGACAAATTTAGCAACCCCTTGATGACCACGTTTTTTTGCAATTTGTACTGCTTCAAAAATTGCTGCATGATCTGGAATTTTATCTAAAAATACCATTTGATAAATGGAAATTCTCAGCAATTGTTTCACCCATGGTTGAATTTTCTTTGCTTTTTGAATATAAGGGGCTAAATAAAAATCAATCGTCATTTTTCGCTGAATCGTTCCATAAAACAATTCAGTTAACAGACCTTTATCTTTTGCAGTCCATTTTTGTTGCTCAATTACCTTTTTTAAACTAATCGTTGAATAAGATTGATCTTGTTCCACTTGAACTAATAAGTCTACAACTGCATTTCTGACCTTATCCATGATTTACCCCTTCAAAGCAAGCTTTCTCTTCAATAACTGAAGCAAAACCATTCATAAAGGCATCTGAAGTCATTTTAGCTTTTCCAGCAGGTTGTAATTCAATAATTTCTAATACGGTTTGATTTCCACATGCTACATACAAATGATGATTTTCTTTAAATAATGTTCCTGGTTGTTCAGCAGTTGTTTGATCTACTACCTTCACTTGCCAAATTTTCACTCTTTCACCATTTAATACAGTAAATGAAGTTGGCCAAGGACGTAATCCACGGATAAAGCAATCCACCATTTTTGCTTCTTTTGTCCAATCGATTTGTTCTTGTTCTCGTGTAATATTTGGAGAATACGTTACGAACGTTTCATCTTGTACAATTTCAGTAATTATCCCATCAAAAATTTTCGGTAATGTGTCTAATAATAATTCCGCACCTACCACACTTAATTTTTCAAACATGGAAGCTACATCATCAAATTGTTCAATTGGAATCGAGCGTTGTGATAAAATATTTCCCGCATCCATTTTGCTAACCATTCGCATAATGGTTACACCTGTATGAGAATCCCCATTCATAATAGCGTAATGAATCGGTGCACCGCCGCGATATTTTGGTAATAAAGATGCATGAACATTAATAGCACCTTGTTTTGGAAATTCTAAAAATTTCTTTGGTAAAAACTGACCATAAGCAGCTGTTACAATTAAATCAGCATCTAATGTCATTAATTGTTCTAATTCTTCTGAACCCGTTAATTTTTCTGGTTGATATACAGCAATATTTTGCTCTAATGCATATTTTTTCACAGGTGATGGAGTAATCACTTTTTTACGACCAACTGGTCTATCTGGTTGAGTCACAACCGCAATCACTTCATATTCTTCTGAACTAACTAAAGCATCTAATACTTTTGTTGAAAATTCGGGTGTCCCCATAAAAATAATTTTTTTCAAAATTCCACTTCCTATCCTTATAAAAAATATTGGGGTTCTACATCGATGGATACCGCTACTTTTGATTGCGGAGTCGATTGAGTATTGACTAAGACCTCATGTAATAAAATATCTAATACTGGATCTTTTTTATATTTAATAATTAATTGATAATAATAACGATTATTCATTCTAGCAATTGATTTTGCACTTGGACCTAATAAGACGGATTGAGAAGATAGCTTACCTTCCAATACCTTTTTAATGTCATAAGCCTGTTTTTGTGCAGCATATTCTTGTTCACTAGAAACTGTAATCATCACTGTAAAATAATAGGGCGGATAATGAGCGAGATGTCTCATTTTCATTTCTTGAGCAAAGAAAGCCTCGTAATAGTGATTTTGTGCTAATTGAATCGCATAATGATCTGGGTTGTATGTTTGAATAAATACTTCTCCAGCCTTATCTCCTCTACCAGCTCTTCCTGCTACTTGCGTTAATAATTGGAAAGTTTTTTCTGCAGCCCTAAAATCCGGAATATTTAAAGCTGTATCTGCATTGACGACTCCTACTAAAGTGACATTTGGAAAATCTAACCCTTTAGCAATCATTTGTGTTCCAATTAAAATATCCGCTTTTTGTTCTTCAAATTGTTTTAACAACGATTCATGTTGTCCCTTTTTACGAGTTGTATCAACATCCATTCGAATAACTCTCGCAGTTGGCAATAATTGTTCTAATTCTTCTTGAAGTTTTTGAGTTCCCGTTCCGAAATAACGAATTTGTCGGCTATGACATTTCGGACAGTGATTTGGAATCCCTTCTTCATGCCCACAGTAATGGCATTTCATCACTTTTGTATCCATATGAAGCGTCAAAGAAATATCACAATTTGGACATTCCAATACATAACCACAATCTCGACACATAATAAAGGACGAATATCCTCTTCGATTTAAGAGCAACACACTTTGCTCTCCTTTTTCTAATCGGTCTTCTAACGCTTGTAATAGACGTTTAGAGAAACTTCCCTTTTGTGCCAGAAATTCTTGTTTCATATCAAGCACATGAACTTGAGGTAATGGTTGATGTTTAGCACGCTTTGTTAAACGTAATAAACGATAAACTCCCTTTTCCGCTCTTGCTCGAGATTCTAAACTTGGAGTTGCACTACCAAGTACGACAGGGCAATGATGATATTTCCCTCTCCAAATCGCAATATCTCTAGCATGATAACGTGGAGTATCTTCTTGTTTATAAGTACTTTCATGTTCTTCATCTAAAATAATAATGCCAATATTTTCTAATGGAGCAAATACCGAAGATCTTGCTCCAACAACAATGTCTGCTCTACCTTCTTTTATTTTTTGCCATTCATCATGTTTTTCTCCAGGATTCAAACCGCTATGTAAAACAGCTACTCGATTTCCAAATCGTTCTTTGAAACGTTGTACCATTTGAGGAGTTAATGAAATTTCTGGAACAAGCATCATAGCGCTTTTTCCTTTTTGAATGGCTTCTCCAATCCATTGAAGATACACTTCTGTCTTTCCTGAGCCTGTCACGCCTTGCAATAAATAAACATGAGAGGTTTCATCAGTCTCTTCTTCTAACACTTGTTGAAAAACTTGTTTTTGCTCGTCATTTAGTTCAAATGGTTTCGAGTGAATAATTTTTCTCCCTGCATAAGGATCTCTATCTACTGCTCTTTTTTCTAAAAGAATCCAACCTTTTTCAATAGCTTTCTTCACATCTGCTTGCACAACATTAAAGCGAGTCATAAATTCAGCTTTCGCAATTTCTGTATTCTCTAAACTAGATAAGCCTTCCAAAAATCTTATTTGTTTTGCCGCATTTTTGGAAACTTGCCTCATCATTTCCAAATATTCTTCAGGTAAATACGATAATACAATCCAATCTTCTGTTTTTATTTGTTTGCGGTCTTCTACTAAAGTTTTTGTTTGAACAATTCCTTTTTGTTTTAAACGTAGTAACTCTGCCAAAATTTCCTTCGGCATTTCATCGGTTACTTCTAATTCTAATTGACCATTAAAAATTCTTTGAAAAATTTCTTCTTGTATTTTGGGATTTTCTAATACAAATAACTTTCTTGTTGTTGTTTTTAACATTGCTGGCAACATTGTTTGATAACAGTGAATTAAAAAGGCAAATAAATGATTGGACATATATTCCCCTAATTCAATCATTTCTTTTGAGAGAACAGGTTCAAGATCCATCAATCGTTCAATTTCTTTTAATTCACCGTCAAACTCTGTTGTAGGAGAAATGGAAACAACAAAGCCTTGCACACTTCTTCCAGCAAATGGAACAACGACTCTCATTCCAACTTCGATTTCTCCATCAAAAATTTCTGGAATAATATAATCAAAAGTATGATTCACTTGTTTTACTGGAACATCTACAATTACTTGTGCAAACATGATTTCACCTCGCTTTAGAGGTATATTTACCCCAATTTACATCATAAGATTAGTGTATCATCTTTTTCAAAAAATAGAAAACGATTTATTCACTATTAAAATATATTTTAAAAAATAAAAACCTTGAAGGGATTTCTCCACTTCAAGGCTTCTTCCTCATTAAACTTCTTCAGGAATACTATCTTCACGAATTCCTAATTCACCGGCGATAACTTCTTCTAATGCACGGCCAACATTTTTATCTGATTGATAGTTCTCTAATTTTTGTGGTTCATGATGGTGTAATTCATGAGCTCTTTTACTTGATAAAATTACTAAAGAATATTTTGAATCAATTTCATTTAATAATTTATCAATTGAAGGATATAACATCATAATAGATTACCTCTTTCTACTCTTCATCCAGTATTTCTTCTAACTCTTCTATAGTATCTAAATTTCTAACGATTCGCAAGTGCTCCGTTTGAATAATTGCTTCAATTTTTTGAACAGCATTATCTACTGTATCGTTCACTACAGAGTAATCATAATACTTCATCAACTCTAATTCTTCACGAGCTGTTTTCATACGTTTCGCAATTACTTCATCGGAATCTGTTCCTCGATTAACAATACGGCTTTCTAATTCATTTAAATCAGGTGGCGTTAAGAAAATAAACACTCCATCCGGCATTAAATCACGAACTTGAATTGCTCCTTGTACATCAATTTCTAAAAATACATCTTTACCTTTTGCTAATGTATTTTCTACATATTCTAGCGGAGTGCCATAATAATTCCCAACATATTCAGCATACTCCAATAATTGTTTATTTTGAATCATTTGTTCAAATTCTTCTCTTGTCTTGAAGAAATAATCGACCCCATCTGTTTCACCTGTACGTGGTAGACGAGTTGTTGCTGAAATTGAGTAAACAAATTTTTGTTCCCCTTTTGAAAAAATTGCAGCTCTAACTGTTCCTTTCCCTACGCCTGATGGCCCAGATAAAACGATTAGCAATCCTCTTTTTGTCATAATCGTCTCAAAACTCCATTCTTTTTACAGCTTTTTACTATCTTATCATAAACTCCAGTCAAACAACAAGCCAAAGTAAAAAAATTATCCCTTCCTCAACAAATTATAATCTTCCCTTCATTATTATGTGTCTTATTTCTTTAATAAACCAGAAAAATATTGTGAAAAATCAAACAAAATATTGACCTTTCAAAAAAACGGAATATAATAAAGATAGATACGAAAAGGCTTACATTTTATTTTGAAGGGAGACTTATTTATGAACAAGAAAAAGAAAAAACTAACTTTAATTTTATTTGTTGTACTCGTAATATTAGCACTTTTCTTAACACCAAAATTACTTGACTCACTCCCTAAGCATTTTTCTATCTCATCAGACGCTAATTTTTATATAGTAGGATATAAAAATATCGAAGGATATCAACTGGACAATTCAGAATTCAAGAAAGTTTCTGATGAAAAAGTAGAAACTGTTAAAGGACAAATTAATCCAACTGTTAAACGTGCAGAATTATCTAATCGTTATTTAGTATTTTCTGAGGAAGGAAAACCCCACGGAGTCATTGGAAGAGTGACATCTATCGACTTTAAAGCCGGGGAAATCAAACACCATAAAACAGATGACTATGCTTATACGTCTTCTGGCTCAAATCCTGATTACTATTTCACTTCCGCTTCAAATTATTTAGCAACTTTTGATCCAACATTAAAAAAAGTAGATAAATATATTTTTGAAGAACCAGTCATTCTTTCAGACTTTTCAAACGAGGGGAATCATCTATATTTTTCAGGAACATCTGTCAAAGGTGATGCGAATCATAATTATCCAACTTACTTCTATCACTTTTCATTACAAAACCAAAAATTACAGTTGGAAAATAAAGAACTATTATACAAGGATCCAGAGGTTACTTATTTCTTTAATGATAGCATTGTAAGAGAAAATCAACTTTTCGTTACTTCAAGTGGTTATCGTCAAAATTCTACGAAGGAAAAAATAGTTCAAGGACAAATATTCCACTATGATATGGATTCAGGAACAAAAGAGTTCATAGATTTACCTGAAATTGCTCCTAACAATCTATATGAACTAAAAGGTGATTTAGTCGCCATTGAACATTCAACTGTATATTCTAAAAAAATTGGGTTCAGCCTTTTTCATTTAACAAATCAGACCTCACAATTCATCGATTTATCTGAATTCGGTTTTGATGTAAATAAGGATTCTTTAAAAGATGTGAAACAAATAGATGACGACACTTTATTAATTTTAGTAGGTAACAAATTATTACGTTATCAGATTAGTGAAAGTACCGTCCTCTCCAAAAAAGAAGTTGACCCTCATTCATTTCATATTTGGGTAAAATAAAAGGAGGCTTAACCTGCCGTTAAGCCTCTTTTCTATCTTATTTTTGACGTAATCTTTCGATATCTCTTGCGATTTCTACTTCTTCATTTGTTGGAATGTTTAATACTGTTACTTTCGCATTGTCTGATGAAATAATTGCTTCTGAACGAGTGTTGTTACGTTCTTTATCAATATCACATCCGAACCATGTAATTCCACTAATAATTAAGTCACGGATTTTAATTGAGTTTTCACCAATACCAGCAGTAAACACAATCGCATCTACCCCATTCATTACAGCAATGTATTGACCAATGTATTTTTGAACACGATCCACAAAGATTTCCATTGCTACTTTAGCATCTTCGTTAGTTGCTGAAGCATTGTCAATATCACGCATATCACTTGATAAACCTGATAATCCTAATAAACCAGATTTTTTGTTTAAAATGTCAACCATTTCGTTAATATCTGAAATATTTAATTTGTTCATTAAGAATCCTACTAATGAAGCATCAATGTCTCCTGAACGAGTACCCATTGTAACCCCTGCTAATGGAGTGAATCCCATAGATGTATCTACTGATTTACCACCATCAACGGCTGTAATAGAAGCACCATTTCCTAAGTGACATGTAATGATTTTTAATTCTTCAATTGGTTTACCTAATAATTCAGCTGCACGGTGTGAAACATAACGGTGGCTAGTTCCGTGTGCTCCGTATTTACGTGCTTTGAATTGTTTGTAGTATTCTAATGGCACACTGTATAAGTATGCTTTTTTAGGCATTGTTGTATGGAATGAAGTATCGAATACAGCAACACTTGTAATATCTGGTAAGATGTGTTTGAAAGCACGCATTCCGATAGCTTCTGCTTTATTGTGTAATGGAGCAAATTCTGCTAAATCTTCTACTTGTTGGATAACTGTATCGTCTACTAAAGCTGAATCTTTGAAGATTTCTCCCCCAGCAACTACACGGTGTCCAACACCAGTAATTTCATCAAATGAAGCAATAATGTTTAATGCTACTAATTGCTCTAATAATTTTTCTACGGCAATTTCGTGGTTTGGAATATCTTCTACCACTTCATATTTTTGATCATCTCCGTAGCTAATTGAGAAGATTGAATTTTCTAATCCAATACGTTCTACTAATCCTTTTGCCACAACTTCTTCTTGAGGCATATTAAATAATTGGAATTTCAAACTTGAACTTCCGGCATTAATTGCAATTGATTTTGACATAATCTGTCTCCTTTGTGTGATAATGTTCTACTTTTGTGAAAAACACTGTACAATTTCCTTTAAAAGTTTCATGTTTCAGCATTTCTCGTACCTCATTCATTTTAGCATAACTAAGTACAGATTGAAATAATAAATCCTTAGTTCTACAGAAAATAAAATGTCAAAGTATATATCTACTCTTAGCTTTTTAGTCCTACACTCTCTACGAAAGTTCTTTTGCCCATTTTTCAAATGTTTGTGTAAATTGTCTGAACTTATCGATGTTTTTCATATCCGGGATGTCGCCTAACAATACTTGACGTGCTTGTTTCGCACCTTTTCCTTTTTTCTGGAAAATGAGTAACGACTTGCTATATTGTTGATTTTTGAATAATGTTTTAGGGAAAGCGAGCATGGCTTGAACAAAAGATTCTTTTTGTAACTGTTCTAATAATGACACACTTTCTTCTGTTTCAAATAAATTCGTTGGCACAATCATGAATCCAAAACCGCCTGGTTTTAAATAATTCAAATGTTGTTCGATGAATAAATGATGAGCATAAGAATGTCCCTCTTTCGCATGAGTCTTAAACTCTTTAGCTCGTTCATCAACTGGATAATACCCCACGGGCAAGTCGGATAACGCAATATCAATTGGATCGACTAATAAATCACTTAATCCATCTTGCAACATAACTCGTACCTCTAAACTTTCTAAAGCAAAAGATTGCAATGCTAAATGGACTAACACTTCATCATTATCAATTGCAGTCGTTTGAATTGTTTTGCCACTTTCTTGTAAAAATAACTGAACGGTACTTAATAAATTCCCACTTCCACAAGCAAAATCAGCGAGTACTAATGTTTCTTTAGTTTCTGTTAAACGTTCTACCATAAATGCCACTAATAATCCAATTGAATCAGGTGTCATTTGGTGATTCGTTTGTAAACCATCTTCTTTAGCAGCTTTCAAGAAAGTATATTGAATCATGCGACGAATTTGTTCTTTTGTAAAGCTTTGTAATGCTAGTTCTTGATAAGCTGTGTTTAATGCTTCAATCGTTGCTATCTCTGGTTGTCCTTCTACTTGTTGCGCTTGATTTCCTGAGGCAATATTTTGCAAGGTTTCTCCTAATGCCTCAACATACGAATAATCAATTGCTTTTTGGAGTACTTGAACAGCCTCCCATAATTTTTCAAAACTACGAATTTCTTTATTTTCCTGTTCCATCAAACTCCTCCTTTCAAATAAAAAATAAGAGACAGGACAAAGTCCTGCCTCCTCAAATTCCATATTATTCAGCAGCTGCTACTGGGTAAACAGATACTTGTTTTTTGTCACGGCCTTTACGTTCGAAACGTACTACGCCATCAACTTTAGCGAATAATGTGTCATCTCCACCGATTCCTACATTGTGACCTGGATGGATTTTAGTTCCACGTTGGCGGAATAAAATTGAACCACCTGTAACAAATTGTCCATCAGCACGTTTAGCACCTAAACGTTTTGATTGAGAGTCACGTCCGTTTGATGTAGAACCGCCCCCTTTTTTGTGGGCGAATAATTGTAAATTCACTTTTAACATGAGAGTGCACCTCCTTGATAGGTTAATCAACTTGAATGGTTAGATAGTTAGGATATTCTTCTTGAATTCCTTCTAACCCTAGTAATAGACTATTTAATAAAATTTTTGTTGTGTGAGATTGAACTTTCGTTACACCTCGTACAACTTCGAAATATAAATACCCACCTTCGACTTCATCAACGTCAACAATCGGTTGATAGCCCGCTAGCTTCTCGATACTATTGACAGTCGTAATCGCTAATGCAGAAACGCCTGCACAAACAATGTCTTCACCATACTCGCCAAAGCCAGCATGACCTGTCATTTCAAAAGAAACTAATTCGTGGTCTTTTTTATGAAACGTTACTCGTATCATCGTCAAAATTAAGCGTTGATTGCGTTAATCACAACTTTTGTATAAGGTTGACGGTGACCTTGTTTACGGTGAGAGTCTTTACGACGTTTGTATTTGAAAGTTACAACTTTCTTTTGACGGCCTTGTTTTTCAACAGTTCCTTCAACAGTTGCACCTGCTACGAATGGAGCACCAACTTTAACGTTTTCTCCACCTACAAATACTACTTCTTCGAAAGTCACTTTGTCGCCAGCTTCTGCGTTTAATTTTTCAACGTAGATTGCTTGACCAACTTCAACTTTAACTTGTTTACCACCAGTTTTTACGATTGCGTACATATTGCACCTCCTATATTTTAGACTAAGACTCGCCAGTTTAAAGTGCCGATTCCGGTCTTTTGTACTCTAATCCGAGCGGTTGTAGCTGTGGTGCTTCACAATTACAACATAAGTAGTTTAACAGAGATTTCTATTTAAGTCAAGCAAAAGCTTGATCAATTAAAATGAAAATTAGCCGACAATTCTATTAAGAATCATTCGGCTAATATCTCTTTAACGATTTAACATCTTTTCTAATTCTACTGTTGTGAACGGAGTTGCGTCATCTTCATGAACACGTTCGATATTTGCTCCTAATGCACGTAATTTATGATGGAATTGATAATATCCACGATCTAAATATTTTAATTCAGTTACACGTGTATAACCTTTTGCCACCATACCCGCAATAATTAAGGCTGCTGCTGCACGTAAGTCAGTTGCCTTTACTTGAGCACCTTGTAATTGTGACTCTTGATTCATCACTGCAGTTCTACCTTCAATCATGAACTCTGCATTCATACGGCGCAATTCTTCTAAATGATTAAAACGATTTTCGAATACTGTTTCTGTCATTGTACTTACTCCTGAAGCTAGCAACTGAACTACTGTCATTTGTGCTTGCATATCAGTTGGGAAACCTGGATGAGGTAATGTCTTCACATCTGTTGGTTTTAATGTTTCTGGTCCAATCACACGAATTCCATTTTCTTCTTCAATAAATCGAACACCCATTTCAGATAATTTAGAAATTAATGGTTGATTATGTTCTGCAATCGCATCTTCTACAAAAACATCTCCTCCAGTAACAGCTGCAGCAACCATGAATGTTCCTGCTTCAATTCTATCAGGGATAATTGAATGAATTGTTCCTTCTAAGTGGTCTACTCCTTCGATACGAATGTTTTCAGTACCCGCACCAATAATTTTTGCACCCATTTTATTTAAAATATTAGCTAAATCAACAATTTCAGGCTCTCTAGCTACATTTTCTAATAAAGTCGTCCCTTTCGCTAATGTTGCTGCCATCATTAAGTTTTGAGTCGCACCAACTGATGGGAAATCCATATAAATTCTTGCACCCACTAATTGATCCGCATGAGCTTCTACATAGCCATCTGCTTGAGTAATGGTTGCACCCATTGCCTCGAACCCTTTTAAATGCAAATCAATTGGACGAGTTCCAATTGCACAACCTCCTGGCATTGCCACACGAGCATGTCCAAATCTTGCTAACAATGGACCCATTACAACGATTGATGCACGCATTTTACTAACAAATTCAAATGCTGCCGTTGTTTGAATATTTTTTGTGGCATTTAACGTAATTGATTTTTCCTCTTCATCAAAAGTGCTTGTGACATTTAAACTATTTAATACTGCTAACATTGTATGCACATCCGATAAATTTGGTACATTTGTTAGATGTGTTACTCCATACTCTGCTAAAATACTTGCTGCTAAAATTGGAAGCACAGCATTTTTTGCTCCCTCTACTTTTACTGATCCATTTAGACGTGTACCACCTTGTACAATCATCTTTTCCATTCTAAAAACCTCCAAGGTTACTTACTCGTAATGAATTGAACGATTGAATTAATCATATCTGATATCGTGAAAATTGCATTAGCAGCTCCTATTCCTAACAGAAGAGCCACTAATAGGATGAATAGTCTTGCTTGTTCAATTCGTTTTTTTAATATAATTTTTTCTAGATTGATGCATTGAAGTGACCAATAGGCAATAACAATCATTCCTAAAGTCAGCACTAATCGTACGATTTGTATATATTCCGTCATATAAATCTCCTATCTTTTATAGAGATTCTGCTTTTCTATCTTACCATATTTTTCAAGAAAATAAAAGGACGGATACCTTTTTTAAGATTAAAGATTGGATCAAATTATAAAAACGTCCAAAAAACGAAGTGACCCCAAAAAGTCTAACTTTTTGGGGCCACTTTATTGTCGTATGACGTTTGATAAAACAAATTTTGTTTATTTTATTCTTCGTCTTTTTTCTTTGCTACCGTTGGTGTTGCTAATCCTAATCCTGCTAAGATTGCTAATACTGCTGGTGTAAAGACTTCTAGTTCTGCCGTACCTGTATTAGGTAATTCTTGTTTTGCTACAGGCGTTGACTTCACTTCTGGTGTAGAAGGTTGTTCTTGTTTTGTAGTTGGAACTTCTTCTACTGCTTGTGGAGCTTTAGGTGTCACTTTCTTATAGTGATGTAGGGTATTTCCTTTAGCATCAGTTGT
>NZ_CAUPZT010000040.1:0-15018 GCF_963515615.1 uncultured Granulicatella sp.
GCATTTGCTGGCTGCTGGCGACCTTGCTATTCAAGGAAAGTTTTTTTCTGTTATTTTGAGTTAATGTTTCATTAATGTGTTTCTTCTAAAAATGTATGTGTATCGAAGAAGTTACCGAGTTCTGCTTTGATGTGTTGGTTTTCAGTGTTGATTTCTGTGATACGAATGATAGAAGAATAGTCTTCTAATTGATGTCCTGAAACTCCTGATTCACAGAAAACGACAGCACCTACTGCTTGAGAATCGAATTCTTGGATCAGACTTCTCATCCCATTGATGGTACCACCGGCTTTTAGGAAGTCGTCGACAATGAGTACATTCGATCCACTTGGAAGAGTACGTTTAGATAATTCCATTTTTTCAACACGAGAAGAAGAACCAGATACGTAATTAATGCTGACAGTGGCTCCTTCTGTAATTTTCGAATCACGGCGAACGATAACAAATGGTACATTTAAATAATTGGCAACTGTTTGGGCAATTGGAACGCCTTTTGTTGCTACAGTCATAATGACATCAACTTTCTTATCTTCGTAGGCAGAAGCAATCATTTTTCCTAAGTGATGAAGAACGTCTGGTTTTCCTAATAAATCAGATAAGTAAATATATCCACCAGGAAGTAGACGAGTAGAGTCATTCATTTGGTCACAAATTTTTTGTGCAGCTTCTAATGCTTGTTCTTTCTTGATTTTTGGAGTGAAAATCACGCCTCCAGCAGCTCCTGGGAGTGTATTGACGACTCCAATTCCTTGAATTTCAAAGGTGCGTTTAATAATAGCAATGTCTTCGCTGATGGAAGACTTTGCAGATTGGTATAAATCTGTAAAACTTGTTAATGAAATCAATGTGTGAGGATTATCGAGTAATCGTTGTGTCATATCGATTAAACGTTCGCTTCTTTTTAATTTCATTGGTTAGCCTCCTTTAAATTGAATCAAAGCTTTTAAGCTCGCTCTGGCTGAAGATTGCTTCAGTAAAACTATTATACAGAAAATTACGAAAATTACAACTAAAAAAAAGACGAATATTCGTTAAAATTAGATATTTCTTTCTAAAATCTTATTAAATTATCGTATTTAGTGAATTGTTTTGTTATGTTGTTGTAAAAGTAGAAAACCCAAAGGAGTGTAAAATCTTCTTTGGGTTTTTGTGTTATTTTTCTTCGTCTTAGAATTAATTCTCCGTATTTAATACGTGAGTTTCTACAGCTACTGCAACGCCATCTTCATCACAGCTTGTTGTAATGAAGTTTGCGAGTGCTTTAATTTCATCAATCGCATTTCCCATTGCAACGCCCATTCCTGCATACTCAATCATATCTCTATCGTTTTCTTGATCTCCGATACACATGACTTCGCTGGCATCTAATCCTAATAGTTCTGCTAGTTTAGCGACTGCATGTCCTTTACTTGCTTGTGGGTGTAGGACTTCTAAGTAAACAGGCATACTACGAACGATATTATGGTTTTCTTTGAATGAGTCACTTAAATTTGGAATAAGATTTTCTAAAATTTCTGGTTCATCTACGAACATCATTTTTGAAAAAGTAGCATTTGGATCAAATTGATCCAGTGTTTGTTGTACAATTGGCATACCAACAAGGTCACGTTCCATATAAGAGTATTTTCCAATATCTGGAGTTGTTACATAAATATTTTTTTCATCGATTACGTGATAGTGAACGCCGTATTGTTGATGGTAATCATCCATTTGTTTAAAATCATCCATCGTCATTCCAAAGCGTACTAAACTTTCTCCAGTTCCTGTTTTTTGAACAAGTGAACCATTATAAGTAACGACAAAATCACGATCATTAATTAAGTTTAATTCTTTTAAATATCCTTGAACGCCTGGAAGTGGACGTCCTGTACAAAGAACAACATAGACACCTTGTTCTTTTGCTTTTGTTAATGCTGCATGAACACGAGGAGTAATTTCGTGTTTTGAGTTAATCAAAGTTCCATCTATATCAATGGCAATTAATTTAATCATAGTTAGTCTCCTTTATTTTGTATCGTTGTTATTATAACATATTTCACAACTGAATGAAAAAGTACAAAAGACTTTTCTTCGTAGCTGAATTCTATGGTGAGTTCGCTAGTTTAGAAAAGTCTTTGTAATATTATTTCATTTGATTTGAGTAGACATCAAGTTTTGAAGCTAATGCTTGGAATTCTTGATAATCTTCGCTAAATAATTCTGATGTTCCTTCTGCAAACATTTCTCTAGGGAAGTATAAGCGTTCATCTCCACGAACTCTTCCTGAAATAGCAGATACTATCGAACTAACAATAGATAATTCGACCATATTTCCATTTCGTTCCATTAATTCAATTTGCGTTCTTGGTTTCACTGAATCTGGACGATAGAAATCATATGGTAAATCATAACTATTATTAATCGCAGTATAATACTCGGTATTATAACCAACATTTTGTACTAGTTCTTTCATACGTTCAATTGTTGCCACGTCATTGACAGGGTTAAATGGCACGGATTTAAATGGTCTACGATTAATAAAACGATCGGCTAAATCACTTAAAATCGCATCGTCTTCAATTTGCCAATGAGCAAAATAAGTGTTTAATACACTGTCGTCTAGACGTAGATAGTCTTCTAATGTCCAATTTTTTTCAAAAAATGGTTTTAAGAAAGAGGCGGTATATTTTAATGGATTAGTCGTTGAATGATAACATTCAGTAGCACGTTTTAATAAGTGATTTAACACCACTTCCATACCTCTTGATACTGGATGGAAATAAACTTGCATATACATTTGATAACGGCTAACGACATAATCTTCTACGGCATGCATTCCTGAGAAGTTAAAGGCAATCCCACCTTTATAAGGACGAATCACACGTAAAATACGCGTTAAATCAAAGGTTCCATAGTTTACTCCTGTGAAATAAGCATCTCGTAGTAAGTAATCCATACGGTCAGCATCAATTTGACTAGAAATTAATTGAACGACTTGTGGGTTAGGATGTTTCTTTTGAATGACACTGGCTACTTCTTCTGGGAAAATAGGAGAGACTGTTTTTAAAATTTTGTTCACTTCTGTGTCTGGTGACAAAATAATATCAATCGTAATTTGTTCATGATTTGTATCGAAAATTTTCTCAAAAGCATGAGAATAAGGGCCATGTCCGATATCATGTAATAGAGCTGCACATAGGACAACAAGGCGGTTAGAGTCATCCCATAATCCATCTTCTGGGGTTGTAGAAGGGTAGTTACGAACAAATTTGTCACAAATTCTTCTAGCAATTTCATAGACGCCTAATGAATGAGAAAAGCGGGAATGTTCAGCCGTATGGAAGGTGAACATAGAAGCGCCTGTTTGTTTAATTCGACGTAATCGTTGCATTTCTCGGCTGTTAATTAAGTCTAAAATTACACGGTGTTGAATGTGAATGTAATCATGAACAGGGTCACGTAATACTTTTTCACGGGATAGTTCTTCAATATACATCAATCTTTTCCTCCTTATATTGTCTGGATTTACCGTTAAACTTTTCGAAGGTTTAAACGATCCATGGCTTTTTGGTAACTTGCTTCAGTTGTAAAATTAATTTCTGACTCTAATAATTCACATTGCCCATCTAATAGAGCTGTTAAAATGCGTTCTTTGACTTCTTGAACCGTTAGTGTTAAGTCTAATAATTGCGATACATTTGCCATACTATCTGCATTGATAGTTGGATAATGCCAACGTGTTTCTTCTCCCTTAATACTTTCTTCATAAAAATCATGGATTAAGTTTCCACGTTCTTCTTGATCTCCATTAATGCTAAGATAAATAGAGACACAAATGGAATTTTTGAAACGTCTTTGCGCGATTCCAGCGAATTTTTTCCCTTGGATACTTAAATCATAGTCTCCTGGACAATAGGAATCGCTCACTTCAAAGGCTAGGATTTCTTTTTCTCCAATGGCTTCTGGAAAGGCACGTGTGATGAGTTCTTGCATCCATTCATAGACTTGAGTAATCGTTGCATTTTGTCTAGAAAATAATAAACTAATATTTAAAACGCCTGAGTTACTAACAACGGCTAAGCCTCCAGCATGACGAACAACTGGTGTGTAGTTTCGTTGTTTTAATAAAGCAACTCCCTCTTCTAAATAGGGTGTTTTAGTATCTGTCATTCCTAAAATGACTGTATCTTCCATTTCCCAAAAATGTAGAAACGTTTCTGCTGGGAATTGTACCAAATGATGTAAGATAGATTCATCCACTGCAAATGGAACAAAATAATCTTGCATTTGTTCTGATGAAGAGACAATCGTTTCTAGTAATTGTACTTGTTGATTTGTAATAGGTGTTTGTATCATAAAAAATCCTTTCCAATAAATAAGGAATACACTTACATTATAGCAAAAAAACGTGTATTCAGGCATAAAGAAGCGATTTTTTTGCCAAATTATTAAAGAATTTTCAAGATTTTAAAGAAATGGTGGAGTTTTTGTTGTAGATTGAGTAGGATAAAGTTGAAAAGAATACGAAAAGAGGGATTTTTATGAAAATTTTAGTCGTAGATGACGATCGCGAGATTGTTGAATTATTATCGATTTATTTAAGAAATGAAAAATTTGATATTGTAAAAGCTTATGATGGAAAACAAGCATTGGAGAAACTTCAAGCTTATTCAGATATTGATATGGTGATTTTAGATATTATGATGCCACGATTAGATGGAATTTCTGTTGTGCATGAAATTCGTAAAACGAATGATACTTTACCGATTTTATTATTAAGTGCCAAATCAACCGATATTGATAAAATTCAAGGATTGACAAATGGGGCAGATGACTATGTAACGAAACCATTTAATCCATTAGAAGTGATTGCACGTGTAAAATCATTATTACGTAGAACTTCAGCTTTAACAAAAGAAAGTGAAAGTGCTGAAGAAATTACGATTGGCCCATTATTAATTAATAAAGGCTCTCATCAAGTAACAACATTAGATGGCTTAGAAATTCAATTAACCGTGTTAGAGTTTGGAATTTTATTCTTACTAGCAAGTCACCCTAATAAAGTATTTAGTGCAGATGAAATTTTTGAAACGGTATGGCAACAAGAAAGTATTGTCTCTACTAAAACTGTAATGGTTCACGTCAGTCATTTACGTGACAAGATTGCTGAAGCAACAGGTGGAGATAAGGTTATTGAAACCGTATGGGGAGTTGGCTATAAAATTGAAAGTAAATAGCAAATTTTTTCAAAAAAAGGCAGCTAGAGAGGAAAAACCTGCTGCCCTATTGAAATTAACAGCCCGGGAAATTAGTGAATTATTTTTAGAAGGCATTATTACACTCTGTATCGTCTTTGTCTTATATTTAGGAGCTTTAGTATTGTTGAATCAATTTCTAGATGCGCCTGGATACTTTGTAGATGGTAGTCGTTCCATTCGTCAAGCATGGAATGTAGCTCCTAGTGAAGTCCGCTTGTATAAAAATATTTTTTCTATTAGTTCGATTATTTTTGCGATTGGATTTACTTATTGGCGTTTAATTCGCCGTTATCATCAAATGCAATTGTCTCATGTTTTAGAGGAATTACATTTAATTGCGCAAGGAGATTATGATCGAAGAATTCCTTTCCAATTAGCAGGAGATATGGGAAAAGTAGTGACGAGTATTAACCGTTTAGTAGATTCAACCGTAAGCGCCATGGAAGATGAACGGATGATTGAAAAATCAAAAGATGAATTGATTACAAATGTTTCTCATGATATTCGTACCCCTTTAACGTCTATTATTGGGTATTTAGGATTAGTCATTAATGGAAAGCCTAAAACACCTGAAGAAACAAAGCGTTATGCAGAAATTGCGTATCATAAAGCGCAACAAATGAAGGCATTAGTAGATGATTTATTCGAATATACAACGACAAGTCCAAATGGAGCACCATTGCGATTGAATGATATTCCAGTAGCGAATTTCTTAGAACAAGTAGCAGCCGATTTTGAATTAGAAGCACAAAAACGTCAAATGACAATTGAAGTGATTCCTCCAAAAAGAAAAATGGTCTTGGAGATGGATGCTGAAAAAATGGTGCGTGTCATTCATAACTTACTGTCAAATGCCATTAAATATGGTCGTGAAAATACGAAGATTACGATAGAAGTATTGGAACAAAAAGATATTGTAACCATTGCTGTTCGTAATATTGGAGAACCTATCTCCAAAGAAGTGTTGGAGCATTTATTTAGTCGTTTCTATCGTGCAGAAGGCTCTCGTTCGAAAGAAACAGGTGGAACAGGCTTAGGTTTAGCCATTGCCGATAATATTGTTCGAAGTCATGGCGGGAGAATGTTAGCTGAATCCGTCGGAGAAGTGATTAGTTTTTATATTTGCTTGCCGAATGATGCGGATGTTTAGAGAGAAATGAAGTACAACAAAAAGACATAACTATCTAGTATACTTAAGTCAACGAAATCAAAGTATAGAAATGATAGTTATGTCTAAACACTAAATAAAATAATACTGCAAAGAATTTATATTTAAGTATTGAAAGATAAAAAATAATTTTTCATCATAATACTACAATATTAAAAATTAAGATTTATAATTTTATCAGTCTTATTGGCTAAATTCATATCATGAGTAACAATAATGATAGTTTTCCCATATTTATCTCGTAAATTTTTTATTAAGTTAAATACTTTTTCAGACATAATGGGATCAAGAGAACCTGTAGGTTCATCAGCTAAAATTAAGTTTCCTGGTTTTAAAATACATCTAGCAATAGCTACTCTTTGTTGTTCTCCCCCAGATAATGTATTTACAATTTTAGTTTTTAAATCAAATATATCCAACTCATTTAGAACATTATCTATTAGATGGATTTTTTCTTTTTTTGAGATATCTAAAAATTCCATAGCAATTAGTAAATTATCAACAACTTTTATATCATTGATTAAAGCAAACGATTGAAATAAATAATTAATACTGTCTCTTCTCAATTTCATTGCTAAGGAACTGTTGATAGAAGGCAATTTTTTTCCATTTATTTTAATTTCACCACTATCAACTTTTTCGAGCATTCCAATCATGTTTAATATTGTACTCTTTCCAGAGCCAGACTTACCTATGATAGATACAATTGATTTTTCAGGAATAGAAATAGTGAAATTATCAATAATTTTTCTGCCATTATAACTTTTAGAAACATTTTTTAATTCTAGTATATTCATATTCCCCTCCTATGATTTTAAAAATAGATTTAGTTTTTTCATTTGATTACTTATCATAATCTTATAAAATATAACAAGTTGTATTAAACCAAGAACTATCATAAATACTATGCCAACTTTACTATGAAAAAGTATAACAGTTACAATGTCTAAGGTTACCACAAAAGTTGTTAACAGTAGCGGGATTTTGTATATGTTAAAATTGCTATATCCCAAGAATTTCTTAACAGATATTTTTTCTTTATACGCATTCTGAAAAATGGTTATGATGCTAACCAATAAAATAATCACGATAAATGTAATAGCAATTAAAGCTCCCAAAAATAATTGTATCGTTAACCATAAATCTTTTTGTATTCCATCAACAAATAAACGAATTGTAGCAAACTCTATATAGTTATCATTTAAATTAAATTTTGATAAGTATTCTTGGCTTAAATACTTCGCTTCAGCTTCCCCTTCAAGTTTAATGTAAGAATTTTCTAAACCAATAGCTATTAAACTTTCTGTCTCTCTATAGATCATATTCTCAGGAGTAATGACTAATATGATTGGATCTTTAATCATAAGTTTATCTACTGATTTCGTACTAAATGAAAATACTTCTTGATTAAATTGATATTTTAAAAATTCAAATTCTTTATTTTCATTAAAACTAGTTTTAATATCATCTGATCTAATATTTTTAGTATCTTTTTCGATGAGCATTTCTTTTAACAGTTTAATTTCATTATCTGCTTTATTTTCTGGAATTAAATAAGTTCTAGTTCCTCGCTTAGCATTTTCTATAACTGAATCTTCAATTTTTATACCAATCTTTTTTAAATAATTAGGAGATACCGTCAATTCCCAAAATTCTTCGTTAGGAACAGATTTATAAACTTCATTTAATTTATACTTCTTTAGCATATCCTTGGAAATAAATGAAGTGTTTATGATATTTACATCGTTATCATCTGAAATTTCTTTGTACCAGTTATAAAAATCTCTAAAAAACTCTTTTGATTGCCTGTTAAAACTAGCTTGATCATTTCCAACACTAATATTTTTTAAAATTTTATAGTCAGAAACCTTATTCCAGTTTTTAGAGATTTCTATATTTTTTTGGACTTCTTGGTAGGGGCTATCTATATATACACTTCCTACAATTAAGAAGATATTAAAAATAAAATACACCAATACTGCAACAATCATATATTTTCTTCTTGGTATTCTTTCTCTTACTGCATTTATTGCTGAAATTAAGAAGATAAAAAGGGATGCTATTAATAATAAAATACTAATGATTATAAAATGAAGTATTCCTATCCCAAGCATTAAACTAATAAAAAAAATGGAGTTGAAAGTAATATCCGTTAAAACTAATCCATAGGGTATGAATAAAAAAATAGATAACAGAGCCGTATAAATTAACGGTTGATATAACTTAATAGCAAAATATTTTCTTGACCATCCTAGTAAAATAAGTTTACCTAAATTAGGCAAATACTTTATCGTTATTACAATAAGTAACGATAATAATACTAAATTGCTAATCACAAACATACCAACTATTATTATTTCATTCAATCCATGATCTAGAAAATATCCAGATTTACCATCAAAAAAAACGGAACTATCAACACCACTCACTTTACTGAGTCCTTCTAAAAATTCTATTTTTTTTGAATTATCTAATCCCAGAATTCTGTATTCACCATTAATAGTTTTTGTTTCTCTAATTGTATTTGATAACTTTTTAAAGACTATATTTTCTCCGAATTTAAAACGTGGAATATTATCAATACTATTTAATGTAGTTTCAGATATACCCAAAGTTGCATTTTCATCTTTTGCAACTAATAATTTCTCTAATTTATTTGAATTAGTAATATTTTGCCCTAAAAAATCAAGTGTTAACTTAGCTTTATTAGATTTTATATCTCCGTCAATACTAAACAAAGCACCATTAACTGCACCATGTGTATTAAGCAAAAAATCTTTCCTAATATAAAACAATCCATTTTGTTCTGCATATTCATTTAAAAATTTATACGTAGAGTCTGCTTTTTCTTCTGGTATCGTTTTCAATTGAATGTATAAAGCGGAAGATGGATACATACTTAATTTATTAAAATATGCTATATCCATGTAAAAAGTTGCCACTAATGAAAATAAAACACTATTTAGTAATATCATAATACAAGTTAAATATTTTAATAAATTATTGTTAAAAATACTTTTCATAGTGCCTCCTAAATGAACTATTAATAGAAAATATTCAAATATAACTATTTACAATCCCGATATGCTCTAGCTTTAGAGTTTCCTACAAACTGTGAAGCATAAGCAATTTATTTTGTGTTATTTTTAATTATCTCTCTTTGTCTACATTATAAAATGTTAACCGCTTACGTTCAAGTGGTGGCTTGGACTTTGGAAAGAAATATTTTTGAAATACCGACCCCAAAAGTTAGACTAAAAATCTAACCGCTGGAGGTCGGTATCTTTTTGCTAGTCATCATTTTATAAAATTGTTATGATAGAACAAAATGAATGTGGAGGAAGAAGTATGAAATTAACAACATGGAATGTGAATGGAATTCGTTCTGTTTTAAATAAAGGGGCTTTACAAGAATATGTATTAGAAGCTCAACCAGATGTTTTATGTTTACAAGAAACAAAGGCACAACCTGAACAAGTGGATTTAGGAATGGAATTTGCAGGCTATCATGCCTATTGGAATTCAGCAGTGAAAAAAGGATATTCTGGAACAGCTATTTTTACAAAGGAAGAACCGATTTCTGTTCAATATGGATTAGGAATTGAAGAACATGATCAAGAAGGACGTGTCATTACAGCAGAGTATGCAGATTATTATTTAGTGACAGTTTATACGCCAAATGCGAAACGTGATTTAACTCGTTTAAGTTATCGCCAAGTGTGGGAAGATGATTTTTTAGCTTTTATTAAAAAGTTAGAAGAAACAAAACCTGTTATTTTCTGTGGAGACTTGAATGTTGCGCATAAGGAAATCGATTTGGCAAATCCAAAAACAAATACAAAAAATGCAGGATTTACAAAAGAAGAGCGTGAAAAATTTGATCAAATTGTAGAGAATGGCTTAGTAGATGTGTTCCGTTATCGTTATCCAGATACAGTAGGAGCTTATACTTGGTGGAGCTATATGGGTGGCGCTCGTGCAAGAAATATTGGATGGAGAATTGACTATTTTGTTGTATCAGAAGTGTTAACTTCTCGCATTCAAGAAGTGAAAATTCGTGCGGATGTAACCGGAAGTGACCACTGTCCAGTGGAGATGGAAATAATCTAAGAGTTTACAAAAAATGTCTGAATTTTGATAGGGAGGGACTATGAAGATTCAGACTTTTTTGTTGAGTAGGAATCTGCTCATAATCTGCTCACATTCTGCTCAAAATTTGCTCATTTATGATATACTGATACAAACAGAAAAGAAGGGAGCGCATATTGATGACACCCCATTACCGTATTACAGAGAAAATATTGAATTTGGTACAAGAAATATCTGAAAAATCAACACAATTATCATTTGAAAAAAGAGAATTGCATTTACGAAAAGAAAATCGGATTCGTTCTATTCAATCTTCATTAGCGATTGAAAATAATTCATTAACGCTAGAACAAGTTACCGATATTATTGAAGGGAAGAGAGTATTAGGCCCACAAAAAGATATTCATGAAGTTCAAAATGCTTATGAAGCTTATGAACAGGTATTTAAAATGGATCCATATGAAATCAATGATTTTTTATTAGCGCATCACTTACTCATGCAGGGGTTAGTCAAACTTCCGGGTAAATTTCGATTGGGAGATGTAGGAATTTATGATTCGAATGGTAGAGTCGTGCATATAGGTGCTAGAGCACAGTTTGTTGGATCATTGATTCAAGAGTTGTTTGATTGGGGAAAGAATAGTACGATTTCTCCTATTGTTAAGTCATGTGTGATTTATTTTGAATTAGAAATTATTCATCCGTTTGAAGATGGAAATGGTAGAATGGGACGGTTATGGCAAAGTTTAATTTTAAGTAAGTGGAATTCCTTATTTGAATGGCTACCAATAGAATCTGTTATTTATAATCATCAACAAGGTTACTATGATGCTTTAAGCAAAAGTAATCGAGAAAATGATGCTACGTATTTTATTGAATTTATGTTGCAAGCTATTCTTCAAACATTAGAGTCTTATGGAGAAACTGCTTCTGTAGTGGAAAATTTCGTTATTCATTTAACTGTAAAGGAAAAAGAATATTATCGAGTATTAGAAACTTATTTAAAAGCGCATCAATCTGTTAGTGCTTATCAAGCCCAGGAATTATTAGGAATGAGTGGAGCTAGTGTGAGAAGATATTTGAAAAAATATGTAGAAATAGGATTACTAAAGAAAACAGGAACTACAAAAAATCGATTGTACTATCTTGTATAACCGAAAAAGAACGTTTGTTCGAAATGTAAAAGAAACTATGCTATACTAAGGTGAACGCCTAAGGGCAGAGTTTTTGATTTTAAAATAGAAATAGAGGAAGATGGAATGGCGAAAGATCAGATTATCGTTCGTGGAGCACGCTCCCATAATTTAAAAAATATTGATGTAACAATCCCTAGAGATCAATTAGTAGTAATTACAGGATTATCAGGTTCAGGGAAGAGTTCACTAGCTTTTGATACATTATATGCAGAAGGGCAAAGAAGATATGTAGAGAGTTTATCAGCTTATGCAAGACAATTTTTAGGGCAAATGGATAAACCAGATGTCGATAGTATTGATGGATTAAGTCCAGCAATTGCGATTGACCAAAAAACAACTTCTCGTAATCCTCGTTCAACTGTCGGAACAGTAACGGAAATTAATGATTACTTGAGATTATTATATGCACGTGTAGGAAAACCGTATTGTCCAAATGACGGCACTCTAATTGAAAGTCAGTCGATTGAACAAATGGTGAATCGTGTAATGGAATTGCCAGAAAGAACAAAAATTCAAATTTTAGCTCCGATTGTAAAAGGGAAAAAAGGAGAACATAAAAAGGTTTTCGAATCGATTCAAAAAGATGGCTATATTCGTATTCGAGTAGATGGCGAAATGATGGAGACAACGGATGAAATTTCATTAGAAAAAAACAAAAAACATTCCATTGAAATTGTTGTCGACCGTATTATTGTATCGGATAAGAGCCGTTCAAGATTATTCGATTCATTAGAAGCAGCACTTCGTTTAGCAGAAGGCTATGCGATTGTCGATGTCATTGGGCAAGAAGAAATCTTATTTAGTGAGCACTATGCTTGTCCTCATTGTGGATTTACGATTGGAGAATTAGAGCCACGTCTATTTTCATTCAATGCACCTTTTGGAGCTTGTCCGGAATGTGATGGATTAGGAATGAAATTAGAAGTGGATATCGATTTAGTCATTCCAGATAAAGAAAAAACATTAAATGAAGGAGCATTAGCGCCTTGGAATCCGATTAGTTCGAACTATTATCCAGAGATGCTACGTCAATTTTGTGAGCAGTTTAAAGTTCCAATGGATTTACCTTTTGAAAAATTAACACAGTCTCAGAAAAATTTAGTGTTATATGGTTCTGGAGATGCCACTTTCCATTTCCATTATGAAAATGAATTTGGTGGCGTTCGAGATGTGGATGTACCTTTTGAAGGAGTCATTGTCAATGTGAAACGCCGTTACCATGAGACAAATAGCGATTATACTAGAGAACAAATGCGTCAATATATGACGGAATTATCGTGTAAAGCTTGTCATGGACATCGTTTAAATGAACAGGCATTAGCGGTAAAAGTGAATCATAAACATATTAGTGAAGTGTTAGAACTATCCGTTGATGAAGAAATTAAATTTTTCAAAGACTTAACGTTATCTCCACAAGATGAACAAATTGCTGCTCCTATTTTAAAAGAAGTGCAATCTCGTTTAACATTCTTGAAAAATGTTGGTTTACAATATTTAAACCTTAGCCGTGCAGCAGGAACTTTATCAGGGGGAGAAGCGCAACGGATTCGTTTAGCGACTCAAATTGGATCGAATTTATCAGGAGTGTTATATATTTTAGATGAGCCATCGATTGGATTGCATCAAAGAGACAATGATCGATTAATTCAATCATTACAAAATATGCGTGATTTAGGAAATACATTAATTGTAGTCGAACATGATGAAGACACGATGAGAGCAGCGGATTACTTAATTGATATCGGACCAGGAGCAGGAGAATTTGGTGGACAAATTATTGCTGCTGGAACGCCAAAAGAAGTGGAAAAAAATCCAAACTCATTGACGGGTCAATATTTATCAGGAAAAAAATCAATTGCCGTTCCAACGGAACGTAGAACAGAAGATAAAGGGTGGATTCGCTTAAAAGGAGCCAGTGAAAATAACTTAAAATCTGTTAACGTGGATATTCCTTTAGGAAGATTAGTAGCCGTTACAGGGGTTTCAGGTTCTGGAAAGAGTTCTCTTGTCAATGGAGTATTGAAAAAAGCTCTAGCAAGAGAAATTTCAAAATCAAAAGAAAAACCAGGAGCCTTTAAATCGATTGAAGGATATGAAGGATTAGATAAAATCATTGATATCGATCAAAGCCCAATTGGTCGTACTCCAAGAAGTAATCCAGCAACTTACACAAGTGTATTCGATGATATTCGTGACTTATTTGCCACTACAAATGAAGCGAAATTACGTGGCTATAAAAAAGGACGTTTTAGTTTCAATGTCAAAGGTGGACGATGCGAAGCGTGTAAGGGGGACGGTATTTTAAAAATTGAAATGCATTTCCTACCAGATGTATATGTTCCGTGTGAAATTTGCCATGGTAGTCGTTATAATTCAGAAACATTGGAAGTTAAATATAAAGGAAAAAGTATTGCAGAAATATTAGAAATGACGGTAGATGATGCGGTAGAATTTTTCCAAGCTGTTCCAAAAATTAAGCGAAAACTTCAAACAATTAAAGATGTTGGTTTAGGCTATGTGACTTTAGGGCAATCTGCTACAACTTTATCGGGTGGAGAAGCGCAACGAATGAAATTAGCGAGTGAACTGCAAAGAGTGTCTACAGGGAATACCTTTTATGTATTAGATGAGCCAACGACAGGGCTTCATACAGATGATATTGCTCGATTATTAGAAGTCTTGAACCGATTAGTAGAATCAGGAAATACAGTTTTAGTGATTGAACATAATTTAGATGTGATTAAAACGGCGGATTACATTATTGATATGGGACCAGAAGGTGGAAGTGGTGGAGGACTAGTTATCGCTACTGGAACACCTGAAGAAGTAGCTCAAGTTGAAGGAAGCTTTACAGGTCAATATTTGAAGAAAGTATTGAAACAATGAGAATGAAAGACTTTAGGAATTATGGAAGAAGTAGTTTCTAAAGTTTTTTTTCGTATTAAAAACTAATGGATTATGAGAAAAGACGGTAGATAGATAAGAATTCCGTGAAAGTTTGGTAAAATCAATATTTAAAGCGTTTACATAAAAATATCTCAGTGCTAGAATAGAGGTATCAAATTTAAAGGGGATGGAAATATGGCACGTAAAAATTTGAAACATCAAATTATTGCGGGATTGTCGACAACTTTATTATTAGGGATGCTTGTAGTCAATCCAGTCTTTTCTAATAACAAGTCATAGTCACTTATAAGAATTACTAATAACGCGTTTTACCAGTCTAACTAAAATACAGCTATAAAACAAGATACACAAAGGATTTGAGGCATTTGTCTCAAGTCTTTTTCTTTTGTTTAAAACAGAGATATAGTTTCAAACTATATCA
>NZ_CAUPZT010000041.1:0-14406 GCF_963515615.1 uncultured Granulicatella sp.
TACGACTACAACTACAACAGTACGTGATGGCAAATCACCAAAACTAGAAGTAATCGATAACAATAATGGTTCACACACTATTAAAGTGACAGGAGCAGACGGTAAAGAAACAAGTACAACAATCTTTGATGGCAAATCACCAAAAGCAAACATCGTTAATAACGGAGATGGAACTCATACATTAACAATCGTGGGTTCAGATGGACGTGAATATAAATCTATCATTAAAGATGGAAAAGATGGAGTGTCACCAACTGTATCCGTTAAAAATAATAATGATGGAACTCACGTAGTGACAATTACGAATCCTGACGGTAGCAAAACAGAAATGGTAATCAAAGACGGTAAAGATGGCAAATCACCAAAAGTTACTGTTGAAGATAATGGAGATGGAACTCATACGATTATTATCGCTAATTCTGATGGCACTGTAACGAAAACAGTTATCAAAGATGGAAAAGATGGACGTGATGGTAAAGACGGAAAATGTGGATGCCAAGAAAAACCAGTAACACCATCCAATAACAAACCAGTTCCTCCAGTAAATCATAAACAGGAAAAAACAATGTTTGCAATGCCAGAACCACCAGTTTTTGAATTAACAGAAATAGATCTTCCAGGAATGCCAACACCTCCTGTATATGAAGTACCAGAGATGAACATTCCAACTCCAAGCAATAACGGTAATGTTCCTCCAGTTAATGAAGTACCTAGAGAAGGTAAAGTGCCACCAACAAATGGTACAACACCTCCTCCAGCAGAAGTTTCTCGTGAGAAAGAAGTTCCAACAGAAAAAACTCCAGAACCAGAAATTCAAACAGGTACTATAACTCCAAATAGTTACTTACCGGAAACTGGAACACAATCAGATTATATCTATATTATTTTAGCTAGTGGAATTTTAATGTCACTTTATATTGGAAAAAGACAAGAAGACTAAACTAAAAAAAAATCTCATCAGTTATTCTGACGAGATTTTTTTGTTATCATTTCATATACATTTCATAAACGCTCTCTATAATAAGTTACAGATAAGAAATGTGAGAGAGGAGTTATTCCTTTGATAAAAAATGCAGCACTTTATATTTTTAGAAAAAGAAAGAAAAGTCTGATACTCATCACTATATTTAGTGTTATTTTAGCTTGTATATTTGCTTGTATGAGGTTATTATCTACGACTTCCACAGTGCAACAACAATTAAAACAAACGACAACTTCTTCGTTTGAATTTAGAAAAAAAGATGGAACAAGTTTTTCATTCAAACAAGTGGAAGAAATAAAGAAAGTTGCAGATAATGAGTCTTTAGAAAAACATTATCAAACCATTGCAAAATTAGAAAATCACACAGTAGTGACAGTGGAAGAAAAAATTCAGCGAGATGATATTGATGAAGAAATGAAAAATGTTGTTTCTCTCAATTCTAGTAGCCAAGTAAATCGAGAAAAACTATTCTCAAGTGGAGTTTTCTCATTGTTAAAGGGAAAAATGATAGAAGCAACGGATGTTCATAAAATCATGATTCATGAAGAATTAGCCTCTAAAAATCAATTAAATCTTGGAGATACGATAACCCTTGATGTCATCCAACAAGAAACTGGTGAGAAGAAAAAAGTAGATTATGAAATTGTTGGAATTTTTTCTGGGAAAAAGCAAGAAACTTATACAGGATTAAGTTCTGATTTTAGTGAAAATACTGTATTTACGGATTATAAATCCATTCATCAACTCTTCTCTAGTGAATTAGGAGAAGTTGTGACAGGATTAAATATCTTTGCTTCGTCAAGTGAAGAATTACTAAAAATGAAACAAGCTATAGAAGCTTTACCATTCAATTGGGAAGAGTTTGTAATTGAGGATCAAAAGCAAGATTTCGATGATATATTAGAAAGTATTACAGGTCTTCAAAGTATGGTTCAGTGGATGACAGTAGGAATATTAATTGCTGGAGCAGTTGTATTATCGCTAATGCTAATGTTAAGTGTGCGAGAAAGAATTTATGAGATTGGTATTTTATTATCGATTGGAATTCATAAAGCTTGGATTATTGGAAAATTCATTGTTGAATTATTCTTATTGACGATTCCATCTATTTTTGTTTCGCTTGCATTAGGACCTATGATGGTTCAACAATTAATGAATGGATTTATATCGATGGATTCGGAACAATCTCCTTTAGGAAACTTTATTTCAAAAGGAGCACAACAGGCAGTAATGATTGTTTTTAGTCAAAGTTATGCATTATTAGCAATAGTGATTGTATTTTCACTTGCTGTAACATTAGGAATCTTTTTAATGAAAAAACCAAAAGAAATATTATCAAAAATGAGTTAGGAGAATGAACATGAGTGTATTATCAATGAATAAAGTTAGTTATCAATATAAGGAGGCACGTCAATCTGTGTTATCACAAATTGATCAAGAGTTTGAAGCCGGTAAATTTTACGCGATTATTGGTAAATCGGGTTCTGGAAAATCAACATTATTATCTTTATTAGCAGCATTAGATAATCCAACAAGTGGAAAGATTTTATTTGAAGGAGAAGATATTCAAAAAAAAGGAGATAGTTATCATCGTAAACATCATATTTCCTTAGTCTTCCAAAATTATAATTTAATAGATTATTTAACGCCTTTAGAAAATATTCGTTTAGTCAATCCTACAGCTACAAAAGAAATTTTATTACAATTAGGATTAGAAGAAAGTCATGTGAATCGTAATGTTTTAAAATTATCAGGAGGGCAACAACAAAGGGTTGCGATTGCTCGTGCGTTGGTTTCAGAGGCTCCAATTATTTTAGCGGATGAACCAACAGGAAATTTAGATGAACATACAGCGGGTGAAATTATAGATGTTCTAAAATCACTGGCAAAAGAAAGAAAAAAATGTGTCATTGTTGTAACACATAGTAAAGAAGTAGCAAATGCTGCAGATACGATATTAGAATTGCGTGAAACAAAACTTCACGAAGTGAAATAAGTAAAGGGAGATAGAATAGGATGAAAAATGCATTTGCTTATATTTCAAGAAAAATCTATAAATCATTCGTATTATTTGCCGTTGTACTATCTATGGCGACATTAAGTATGATTGGATTATCCATGAAAGATGCAACGAATCAAGCTTCAAAAGAAGTATTTAAAAATATTACAAATAGTTTTTCAATGGAAATTAATCGTCGTGTGAATCAAGGAACACCACGAGGCGGAGGAAATATTAAAGGAGAAGATATTAAAAAAATCTCTGAATCTCCAGATATCGAAGGAACTGTTAAACGTATTAATAGTGTAGCTGATTTAGCAGATTACGATATTATTGAAACAAAAGAAACTCAAGGAGTGTTAACACCCGATCGTATTAAGAAATTTAAACGTGCTGTTATGTTAACAGGGGTTAATGATTCTGCGAAAGAAAATAAATTTGTTTCTGGCGCCTATCAATTGGTAGAAGGAAGTTCATTAGTAGAATCAGATAAACATAAAATTTTAATGCATAAAGATTTAGCTGAAAAAAACAACTTAAAAGTAGGCGATAAAATTACATTAAAATCAAATATTTATGATGCTGATAATGAAAAAGGTGCTAATGAAACGGTAGAAGTTGAAATTAAAGGTCTGTTTGATGGTCATAATAAAACGAGAGTTACAGCAGCACAAGAATTATATGAAAATACTTTAGTAACCGATATTCTTACAGCTGCTGAAGTATATGGAAATACAGAAGATACAGCAGTGTATCAAGATGCGACATTCTTTGTAAAAGGAAATAAAAATCTTGATACAGTCATTAAAGATTTAGGGAAATTAGCGATTAATTGGAAATCTTATAATTTAGTAAAAAGTTCTTCTAACTTCCCAGCCTTACAACAATCAATTTCTGGGATGTATTCAATCGCAAATAAATTATTTATTGGATCGATTGCATTTGCAGGAATTACAGTAGCATTATTACTATTCTTATGGATGAATGCTCGTCAAAGAGAAATTGGTGTTCTATTATCGATTGGCTTATCGAAAATGGAAATATTTGGACAATTTGTATGGGAGTTATTGTTCATTAGTTTACCAGCCTTTATCGGTGCAACAGGAGTTGCTATTTTAACAGGTAAAACAGTTGGAAATCAATTACTTTCAAGTGTTACTTCAAGTATTGCAAAACAAATGGGCAAACAAGCAGCCTCAACGGGTCTAGGTGGCGGAGCTGAAGTAGATGGCTTTAATAAGACATTAACTTCGTTAGAAATGGTGATTCAACCAACAAATGTACTATATGTAGTTGGATTTATGATTGTGGTATTAGGGATTGCATTAACGATTGCCAGTGTGAAAACATTTAGTAAAAATCCTAAAGAATTATTAATGGATGTTGAATAGAAGTTCAAAGATATAAAGGGAGAAAATGACGAACGTCTAGCAAAAATAAACTGTCATTAAAAATGAAATAGATCAATAAAAGGTGCAGACAAAGAATTAAAAAGGATTCCAAGTCTGCTCCTTTTTTATGAAATGACAAGGACAGAAATGGAAAAATCATTTATAATAAGAATGAGAGGAGATGAAGCTGTGAGAATTTTAATGGTCGAAGATGAAGCACCAATTCGTGAAGGAGTCTGTGATTATTTAAATGAATGTGATTATGAGATGATTGCTGCAAGTGATGGACAAGAAGCGATGGAATTATTTGATTCAAATGAAGTGCATTTAGTGCTATTAGATATTCAATTGCCGAAAAAGAATGGATTAGAAGTTCTAGAATATATTCGAAGAAAAAGTTCAATCCCTGCATTAATGTTAACAGCTTTTAGCGATGAAGAATACCAATTAAAAGCTTTTAGTCAATTAGCAGATGGCTATATTGAAAAGCCATTTTCCTTACCTGTTTTAAAAGCGAGAATTGATGCTTTAATGAAACGCTATTATCCTGATACAGAAGTGTTTACTTATCAAAATACGAGTGTAAATTTCTCTAGTTATACAGCAACTCTTTTTGGAGAAAAAGTAGATATGAATGCTAAAGAAATTGAAATTTTAAAATGTTTAGTCGATCATGAAGGGCAAGCATTAAGTAGGCAACAAATTATTGATCAAGTTTGGAAAGAAACAGACGAAATTCCTTTTGATCGAGTGATTGATGTCTATATGAAGGAATTACGTAAAAAATTAGCATTGGATTGTATTATTACAATTCGTAATGTGGGATATAAATTGGAGAGACTATGAAATCATTAAAAATATTTCCAAAAATTTTAGCGACAACTTTTTTTATTTTAAGTATGTTAGTTATTGGCATTCATATTTCGATTTATTTTATTTTTCCTAAGACTTATCTTGAAACGAAACAACAGGAACTAAGTATAAAAGCAGACCAAATTTCGTCCAATTTAAACTTAAAAGAAGAAAGTCAAATTATGGATTTTGTGAACCTGTATTCGAAAGGAAATGATATTACTTTAATGGCAGGAGCTGAAACAGGCTCTAATGAATTTGAAATTAGTCAAGGGATACCAGCTGATTTTTCAAGTTATACCAATTCTTTAGTCATTGAAGAGCGACAAATTCAAACAAAAACTGGAGGAAATTTAAACTTACAATTTATTACAACGACTGATTTACAAAAAGAAGCTATTTTCTTAAGTTGGAAATTTTTACCATATACTTTGTTAATATCCTTCGTGATGTCATTGATGATAGCTTGGATTTATGCGAGAATTATAACGAAGCAAGTTCAACAGATGAAAAAGATAATGAGAAGAATGAAGGAATTGGATCGTCATGCTTTGTTAGAAGTTCAGTCGACCGATGAGATTGGTGAATTAAAATCACAAATTAATCAATTGTATATTAATTTATTACAAGTGATTGATAATGTAGAAGAAAAGAATGAAACGATTCTTCAATTAGAAAAAATCAAATACGAATTTTTCCGTGGACGTTCTCATGATTTAAAAACACCTTTAGCAAGTTTAAAAATTATTTTAGAAAATATGAAATATCAAGTTGGGAAATATAAAAATCGTGATTATTATATTGATGAATGTATTCAAATTGTCGATGGACTGACCGTTAAAGTAGTGGATTTATTAAGAGAATCTAAGGAAGCTCTAGGAGAAAAAGCAAAATGGATTTCTATAGAAGAAGAAATTCAAAAAGTGACTCAGGATCATCATTGGATTGCGATGAAGAGAAATTTAACGATTCATAGTCATATTGTTCCAAAGCAATTATTAATTGGACAGGAAGCTTTTAAAATGGTACTATCCAATATTTTTAGTAATGCGTATCAATATGCTAAAAGAGGATCTGTCATTCGAATCGTTTCGGATGAAAATAGTTTCATGATTCAAAATGAAGTGAATGATGCCATAGAAGAAATGAATGACCTATTAGAAGAAAATCAAAAGAAAACGGGCATTGGTTTGTTAGTTGTTCAAAATTTATTAGAACACTATGGTTTTAGTTATCATCTAGAAAATGATGAAAAGCAAGTAACGGTTACAATAGAGTTTCCAAAAAATAATGAATGAAAGAAGAGGTACATTTCCAAATAGAAGGAAGTGTACTTCTTTTTATGAGAATAGTTGCGTTTCCCTAAAAGAGTTAGTAAACTAATTTTATGAGAAAAGTAGGTGAGAGAATGAAAACGAGTTATGCAGTAGTCGATTTAGAAACAACGGGTCCTAAATTTGAAGAAGGTGGAAGGATTTTCCAATTTGGCTGTTCTATTATTGAACAGGGAGAAATTGTTACTCAAGTAGATTTGTATATTAATCCAGAGACAACAATTCCTTATGAGATTCGACAATTAACAGGAGTAGATAAGAAAGAAGTGAAGCAAGCACCATATTTTGATGAAATTGCCTCGACTATTTTTCAATTATTAGATGGAAAAACATTTGTAGCTCATAATATTAGTTTTGATTATTCCTATTTAGTAGAAAGTTTTAGAGAATTAGCGGATATTGAATGGAGTGCTCCTTGTGTGGATACTGTTCAATTAGCTCAAATTTGTTACCCAACTATTGAGAGTTATCGATTGCAAGATTTAACGCAATTTTTAGAGATTCCTCATCAACAAATTCATTCAGCAGGAAGCGATGCGTATGCAACTGCTCAATTATTTTTAAACTGTATAAAGGAATTAGAACAATTACCTGCTCCTACATTGCAACAAATGTCATTATTTGCAGATAGTTTGATGGCTGAAACAGGGAAAGTGATTCATGAGTGTTGCCAAAACGCTTCATTAACTCCAAAAGAGTTTATTTTTATAGAAGGATTTGCTTTAAATCCTATTGTTGAAACAGATGAACAGGATGAAAAGACACAAAAATGGAATGCATTGGAATTGTATCATCAATTAGTGGAAAAAAAGCTAATAGAGTATCAACCCTTACAAGTTCAATTAATTGAATTTATGTTAGAAAGATTGAATTATGGGCATTCAATCAGTTGGGTGGAAGCAGAACCTGGACTTGGAAAAACCTTAGCCTATTTACTAGTGTCTTTACAAGTACAATCACAAAATCATCCAATATGGATTGCAACTTCAACGATTTTATTGCAACAACAAATATTAGAACAGGAAATCAAACCGTTAGAAGAAGGATTAGGAATCTCATTTCCAATCGCAACGGTTAAAGGACAAGAGCATTATCTTTCATTATCTGGATTAAGAGAAGTGTTAGATAACTATGAGCAATTCCAAAATCAAAAAAGTGCTTTAACAGTCATTGGATTATTAAAATGGTTAGCACATACAACTTCAGGAGATCTATCGGAATGTAATGCTTTATTTTATCACCGTGAAATATGGGAGAAGATTACTAGAAAAGAAAGACAATTATCTAAAATGGATTTTTACCGTAGAGCCATTCGACATGCAAAAAATTCTAAAATAGTCATTACAAATCAAGCATTTTTAGTCCAATATTTAAAACAAGCATCTCAAAGAGAGAGTTTTAATAAACCGATTGTTCTGATGGATGAAGTACAACAGGTAGAACATGCATTAGAAAGCCAAGAACAAAAATTATTAGAATTTGAATCCTTATGGCAAATACAAACGGAGTGGAACGAGTACCATTTAGAACATTATTTAGAAATGTCAAGTTCTCAGGAACATCAATCTAGACAAATGAATCGTCGGTTATTGGAGCTTTGTGATTTATATGAAGAGTGGATGCAAATCATTCGAAAAGAAAGTTATCCTACTTCGGTCATATTACTATCTTCAGAAGAATGGGAGAAGAGTATTCATCATCAAATATTAGCAGCGATGAAAGCAGCTTGTATCGATTTATTAAAACGAACATTTGATTTTAAAGGTAATGATGAACTTGTTCAAAGAACACATACTTGTTTACAAAAAATGGTGCAGGAAATGGTTCTTTTATTAAAACAAGAAGAAGGCTATGTAGCTGTTTCTGCTGTATTAAAAAAAGGACAATATAGTTTACAGTTAGAAAGTATGAAATCTGCTTTAAAAATTTGGAGAGAAATTCAATCCTATATCCATCAATTTATAGGAATTTCTGCTACAATTCCAATTTTTACGCCACTATTTCATTCAATATTGCAACAAGAAGATGGATTATTTTTGCCAAAAACGTATCAAAATTTTGAACACACTGTTTTTATACCGACAGATTTACCGACTCCTTCCATTATTGTGACACCTGAAAGAGTGGAATTATTAGCGAGTCAATTAGTAGATATTTATCAAAGAAAACAGGGAAGATGTTTAGTATTGGTTCATTCCATTGAAATGCTAGAAGAATTGGAGCAAGTGTTAGTAGAATATCCAGAAATTCCTTTATTAGTTCAACGAACGAATCAGTCGAGTCGAAAAGTTCAACGAAAATTTCAACAACAGGAATCTGTTTTATTATTAGGGGTATATAGTTTTTGGGAAGGTTTTGATAGTGGAGATGTATCCATTGATCAATTAATTATTCCAAAACTTCCGTTTCCAAATCCTACGCAATTACAACAAAGAGTGATTGCTGAAGAGATGAAATTACAAAATCGTCATTATTTCCAAGATTATGCATTGGAAAAAATGTTGCAGCAATTTTATCAAGGGCTAGGAAGGATGAATCGCCCGCATCAAGAAAAAGCGGAAATATGGATTTTAGATACACGTTCCATTCATTCTCCTTATTCTACTCGAGTGATGCAATGTATTCCAAATCGAGCAAAGATTTATTCTCAAACTTTTAGAAAATTAATTAAAAAAACAATGAAAGAATAGAAAAATCAAAAACGGCAGTCGAAATGATTGTCGTTTTTATCGTTCATGTAAAGTTCATTAAAAAGTTAAAAACAAAACAATATTATAGTTTAATTTGTGATAAATAAGAGTATAATAGAAAATAATCAGTGAATTTTATTTCAGACTGATTATAAGCAAGATCCTATAAACCAAAAAGGAGAATGATGATGAAAGTTCTATTTATCGCTGCAGAAGCATCCCCTTTTGTAAAAATTGGCGGACTAGGAGATGTAATTGGTTCACTTCCTAAAGCATTACAAGCAGAAGGAGTAGAAGCTAGAGTAGTCTTACCTTTATATTCTAGTATTAACCGAGAGAAATTTCCTTTAGTATATAAAAAACATATCTTTGTGCAATTAGGTTGGAGACAAGCCTATTGTGGTATTTTTGAATGCAATATTGATGGAATTACTTATTACTTTATTGATAATGAACAATATTTTAATCGTTCATCTGTATATGGACAAGATGATGATGGGGAGCGTTTTGCATTCTTTTCAAAAGCGGCTTTAGAAATTTTACCGCATATTGATTATCAACCTCAGATTATAAATGCGAACGATTGGCATACTGCACTATCGATTATTTATTTGGATGATTTTAAATCAAGAAGAATGGAATTTTATCAAGAGATGCAAACAGTTCTATCCATTCATAATATTGAATTTCAAGGGAAATTTAATCCGTATGAAATGGGCTATTTATTTGGACTAGATAATAAATATTTTGATGCTTTAATTTATAATGGAGATTTAAATCTGTTAAAAGGAGCGATTCAATTAGCGAATCGTGTGAATACGGTTAGTCAAACGTATGCAAAAGAAATTTTAGATCCATATTTTTCATATGGTTTAGATAAAATTTTGCAAGTGGAGCAAGGAAAATTAGTAGGAATTGTGAATGGACTAGATACAGATACATTTAATCCAGAAACGGATCCACATCTTGAAAGAAATTATTCATTATCAACCATATCTGGCAAAGTGGAAAATAAATTAGCGTTTCAAAGACAAATGGCCTTAGAAGAAAATCCTCATAAGATGATGGTAGGAATGGTTACAAGATTAACGCATCAAAAAGGAATTGATTTAGTATTAGACGTAGCAGATCAATTGTTAGACTTAGGAATCCAATTAGTGATTTTAGGAACGGGAGATGCTCATTATGAATCAGCCTTACGCTCATTAGAATATCGGAGACATGATGCTGTAAGAAGCTTAATCATGTTCTCAAGTGAAATGTCTTCAAAAGTATATGCTTCATGTGATGCATTTTTAATGCCTTCTAAAACTGAACCATGTGGCTTATCACAATTAATTTCTATGCGTTATGGAACAGTTCCAATTGTTCATCGTGTAGGAGGATTATATGATACTGTTGAACCATTTGATGGGGTTCATGGAACAGGATTTACATTTGAAAGTTTTAATTCAGGAGATTTATTAGATGCAGTAAGACGTACAAAAGAAGTTTATGATTCTCAAAAAGAAAACTGGGCTTCGATTGTATCTCAAGCAATGACTAAAGATGTTAGTTGGAATCAGTCTGCGAAGCAATATGTTTCATTATATCAATCAATTTTATAAAAAGGGTAAAGGTGATTTTTGTGAATTCATTAAATTTTCAACAACGTATAGAACAAACATTACAAATTCAATTTGGTGTAACAATTGATCATGCTAGTAAACGTCAAGTATACGAAGCAATGATGAGAAGTGTTCGTGAGATTTTATCTCAAAAGAAATTTGGATATGAACAAGAATTAAAAAAACGTAGAGTAAAACGTGCGTATTATATGTCCATGGAATTTTTAGTGGGAAGAACGTTAAGAAATAATTTATTTAATTTAGGAATTGAACAAGAAATTCAAACATATTTAAGTAAACATCATATTTCTTTGGATGAAATTTATCAAATTGAACCTGATCCAGGGCTTGGAAATGGCGGTTTAGGACGTCTAGCTTCTTGTTATTTAGATGCACTAACAAGTCAAGATTATCCAGTAACAGGATTTTCAATTTTATATGAATATGGAATTTTCAAGCAAGTGATTAATAATGGTTGGCAACAAGAATTTCCGGATCACTGGTTAGATTTAGGAAAATACGGTTTAGTTTATCGTAGTGATGAAGAAGTGGAAGTTCGTTTCTATGGAAATATTAAAGAAGAAATGACAGCAGAAGGATTCCGTGTGACTCATGAAAATTATACGGCTATTCAAGCTGAACCGTATGATTTATTAATTTCAGGATATGATACAGATACTGTTAATACTTTACGTTTATGGGAAGCAAAGGCGAAAACAGGATTTAATATGAAATTATTTGAACGTGGAGAATATTCTCGTTCTTCAGAAGCAGAAGCGATTGCATCTTCTATTTCTAAATTATTATATCCAGCAGATAGCACAAGAGAAGGAAAAGAATTACGAATTAAACAACAATATTTCTTCATTAGTGCATCTCTACAACAATTAGTGAAAAACCATTATCATGAATTTGGAACATTAGAGAACTTCCATGAATATGCAGCGCTTCATATTAATGATACTCACCCAGCGATGGCAGTAGCAGAATTTATGAGATTATTAATTGATGAATATCATTATTCTTGGGAAAAATCTTGGGAAATCACTACGAAAACATTTGCTTATACAAATCATACGATTATGTCTGAAGCATTAGAAAAATGGGCAGTGGACTTATTCCGACCAATTCTTCCAAGAATTTACTCCATTATTGAAGAAATTAATCGTCGCTTCTGTCAATGGGTGATTGATATGGGGTACGAAATGACATTACCAGAAACAGCGATTATTTATGATGGGATGATTAAGATGGCGAACTTATCAATCGTTGGTAGTCATTATGTCAATGGCGTATCGAAATTGCATAGTGATATTTTAGTCGATTCTACATTCCGTTCATTTTATGCTTTGTATCCGGATAAATTTGGTAATGTGACAAATGGTATTGCTCATAGAAGATGGTTAGGACAAGCAAATCCTGAGTTAACGAATTATTTAGAATCATTAATCGGTATTGATTTTGTAAAAGATTTATCGAAGATTTCTAAATTATTAGACTATCAAGATGATGAGAAAGTTTTACATGCATTAAAAAATATTAAACATCAGAAGAAACAACAATTGGCAGCGTACATTCAAAATACATTAGGGATTACGGTAAATCCAAATTCAATCTTCGATGTACAAGTGAAACGACTTCATGAATATAAACGTCAATTATTAAATGCTTTGCATATTGTTTATTTATATCAAGCGATTAAATATCAAGGATTAAGACCAACTCCAAGAACATTTATTTTTGCTGCAAAAGCTTCATCTGGATATGATATGGCAAAAAATATTATTAAATTTATCCATTCCATCTCACAATTAATTGAAAGTGATGAATTAGTAAGAGAATATATTAAAGTAGTCTTTATTCCAGATTATAAAGTAAGTCTTGCAGAAATTATTTTACCTGCAGCGGATGTCAGTGAACAAATTTCTCAAGCAGGTAAAGAGGCAAGTGGTACTGGTAATATGAAATTAATGTTAAATGGGGCTATTACACTAGGAACATTAGATGGTGCCAATGTTGAAATTCTTGAAGCTGTTGGAGAAGAGAATATTGTCATTTTTGGATTAAAAACAGAAGAAGTAAATCAATTAATTGAAGAAGGTTACAAACCTTGGGAATGGTATAATCGTTCTGAAAGAGTGAAACAAACACTTGACTTCATTCGTACGATGACGGTTGGAGGTATGAACTTTAATTTCTTAGTAGATTACTTATTGAATCATGATCCGTTTATGTGTTTAGCTGATTTTGAATCGTATATTCATGCGCAACAACAAATTGAAGCTGCATATAATAATGAAAAACAATGGGAAAAAATGAGTTTAGTAAATACTGCAAAAGCGGGTATTTTCTCAGCGGATCGTTCCGTAAGAGAATATGCGGATAGAATTTGGCATATTACCCAAGTGAGATAAAAAAAGTAAAACTTTTTTTGAGGCGACTAGTGTCGTCTCTTTTTTTGTATAAAAAAATAGGAGATAAGTCTTGACAAATGTGGAAAAAAAGGGTATTTTATAAAACGTAATATTTACGATTTAAAGGAGGGAGCTTATGAAGCCAACTAGAAAACAACTTTGGATGGCAGGTTTAAGTAGTGTTATTGCAATTAGCACAGCAGCTTGCGGATTATTTCAAGGACAAACAGATAATAACTCACAACAACAAGTAGAAGAAACAACTGTGTCAAATGCTCAAATGACTAAATTTGAAAAACTTGCAGAAGAAATTAAAAATAATAAACCAAAAACAATTGTTGGAGAAGTATTCGAAAATGGATATTTAAAAAAACATGGGGATCATTATCATTTTGTATACGGAGCTCCACCAGCAGATGCTATTTATGAACAAAAGAATTCTGCTACAGTGATGAGTTCAACAGATGATGGTTATGTCTTTAATCCAAATGATATCGTAGAAGAAAATGAAATGGGTTATGTCGTTCGTCACGGGGATCACTTCCATTTTATTTATAAAAATAATGCGCAGCAAACGATAGCTACAACATTGGCTACAAATTCAGTAGCAAGTGAACATCATGAAGAAGTAGAAGATGGCTATGTCTTTGATAAAAAAGATGTTGTGAGCGAAACAGAAACAGGCTATGTCGTTCGTCACGGCGACCATTTCCATTTTATTTATAAAGATAAACAAGGAAATCCTGTAACAACTACTGCACAGCATGAAGACGGTGATGAGCACCATAATCATGAAGAAGAGGGAGAACACTACGATCATGACCATGATGGATACGTCTTTGATAAGAAAGATGTAGTGAGTGAAACATCAGAAGGGTATGTCGTTCGCCATGGGGATCATTTCCACTTTATTTACAAAGATAAAGATGGGAAACCAATTTTAGATAATCACCACCATGACCATGATGGAGATAAACATGAACATGAAGGTGAACACCATGACCATGAGGGCGACAAACATGAGCACGAAGGTGAGCATCACGACCATGAGGGCGACAAACATAATCATGAAGGAGAACATCACGATCATGACCATGATGGATACGTCTTTGATAAGAAAGATGTAGTGAGTGAAAC
>NZ_CAUPZT010000042.1:0-14035 GCF_963515615.1 uncultured Granulicatella sp.
CATTGGTTCTCTTTTTTTTATTCTTTTTTGTCACAAATGTATGATACCCTAACAGCAAAGAAAATAGTTTTCACGCGTAAAGTTTCAAAGTAACTTCTAGTTAAGTATCAAAACTAGAAGTTACTTTGAAACTTTACGTGAATAAATATTGCGTGCATGGTGAAAAATTAAGATTGATATTTTGTATACAAAGATATATAATTTATACGTAATATTGTTTTTAAAATTAGATATACGTTAGTATCATTATTGTACTTTAAGGACGGTTAATTTTGGAGAAAATATATAGAAGAAGCCTAGTTGCGGTTATTTATAATTTAATAATAATGATTTTTGGAGCACTTGTTGCATTTTTAATTTCCGGAGTAATTGGAGGATATAAAGTTGCAATTATTATATCTTCTATCATCATTATTTTGGTTGTAATAAGTATATTTAGGCAATTGAGAACTAAAATAATTATAAATGGAAATCTTTTATCGATAAACGATGGGAAAAAGGAATTTAACTATAATCTAAATGAAGTTCATATTTCTTCAGAACAAAGAAACAATGACTCGTTTTTCTTATATCTTTATACAGAAGATGGTAATAAGGAAATGTTTGATTTATCTTCGCTAGGAAAAAGAAAATATAATGAACTTATTGAAGATTTAGGAGTGGTTGGAGTAAAAAGCAAAACAATTAAATTAAATGATGTTAATAAAAATAATTAAAAAGGAGAATGAAAATGGAGAAATATTTAGAAGCATTTTTTTCAATGGGAGTATATGCCTATGTTGTAATTGCAATTTTTATATTAGCGGCTGTTTTTTCGTTTGTGTCAAGTAAAATGAACAAAAATGCCTTGAATAAATGGTTAGCTGCACATCCTAATGCGGTGAAAATTGAGCTTTCTTCCGGAAATAATGTAATCACTCAAAAACAATTATATGCTAGAGTAATTAGTGGTGAAGCTGCTATTTTTAATGAAAAAGCAAAATATATAGTTTGTGCAGATCCAGGAGATATTGTTTTAGAAGTAACTTACACATATACTAGACCTGGAGTGTTACATAAAAGCGTTACTACAACATGGGGACCTGCAAAAGTGGAGCTTAATGTTGAAAGAGGAAAAGACTATTTACTAAGTTTTGATAAGAAAGAAGAGCAATTTAAGTTATCTAGTAAATAATTATTTGATTGACTTGAGTTGAAGGAATAGCTATCGTTCAAAAATTTTGTATTCAAGATAGTTATCATTTAATATTATGTATCGGTTTAATTAACAGCAAATCAAACAGGTTTGCTGTTTTTTGTTGTTCAAAATAAGGCGTTAATAAATGTGAAAAGGTACTTGACAAAACGCTTCATGGGGAACGACAAAAGATATTCAGCCGTATGTGGATGAAAAGTTCCAAAATAATATCTTGCTTACTCAAACTGAGCGATTAACAATAAATGGAAGACCGGCAAATCCAAAGTATGCAAGAAATAAAAATGTACTTGTTATAGGTGATTCTGGTTCAGAAAAAACGAGATTTTATGTAAAGCCGAACCTAATGCAAATGCACTCTTCATATTGTGTTACAGATCCTAAGGGAACGATAGTCGTTGAATGTGGCAAGATGCTGAAGAAAATGGCTATGAGATAAAAATCTTAAATACCATCAACTTCAAAAAGAGTGTCAAACACAAGTGATAATGTCTCAATGAAACACAAATAAAAATAATCAAAAGAATATTATTATAACAACATGATTTTTTACACATTTCACTGTTATTTTCATTTCGTTTATGGTACACTCTCCGCGTAGAAAGTTTTAAAGCGGTGGCAATCTCTTATAAAGGTAGGTGATGCTTATGAGCATCTATTCCAAATCTATCGAAGGGAGGTTGTATTTTGTCAGTCTATGAAACTTTGACATTAGTGTGCTCTTTTGCGACTTTACTAGTTGCATTAGTATCACTTATTGTCAAATTAATAGATATAAAAACAAAAAAATAACACCGCACAAAACTTGGGTATAGTTTGCGGTGTTATTAAAACACTATAAACAAGCCACCGTCTTTTTAACGGGCTACATCAGAGTCGAGTTCCAGCTCGGCTCTTTTTACATCTTCATTATACCAAAAACAAAACGAATTGCAAATTTCGGAAATCCAAGTTTCCTCTTGTGTGTCAAACACAAGTAAAAACGTTCCATTAAAATCAATATTCTATTTAATGTACTATAAACAACTAACCTTCATACCCAATCTCAAAAAATGCTAATTCTAAAGCTACCGCACGATTCCAACGTTCTTGCAATGCTGAAATAGTTACTTTAACCTTACAAATTCTATTCAACTCATCAACAAGAAACTGAACCCATTCTTCAAAAAATTCTCCTCTATGAAGATGAATCCACTCCAGATGAACATATTTCTCTGGAAGAGGTAATTCCTTAGAGCCCCAATCTAAATATAAACCTTCTGCAATGACTAACATCACTAAAAGCTGAGCATAATCAGATGAATCTACTGCTGAATACATTAGTTTTTGAAACTCTTTTGTCACAGGATGTAACGTTACTTCTAAATATTCATTTTCTGCCACTCCTAATTCTTTAAATGCTTTTTGAAAATATCCATCTTCATCTGCTTCTAAAAATCCTAATTGTTTTGCAAATCGTAATTTTGCTTCAAGCGTGTCAGCATGTGCCACACAAGCCCCTAGCATAGATAAAAAAGCATCAAAAAAATGATAGTCTTGAATCAAATATTTTATTAGCACTTCATCCTCAATCGTTCCTTCAAAAAGCTCCTGTACAAAACGATGATTGACTGCAGCTTGCCAATCTTTCTGACTATTTTTTAGCAATTCTTCCACAGCATTTCCCGTTTTAAAAGCATATTTCCCCATATATAACCATTCCTTTCCTATTCCATATTTTGTCTAGAGGAAAAAAATCCTCTTTCATTTACCAAATGATGAGGTAAACAAAAGAGGATATTAGATGATCATTCAAATATAAGTCTTTTCCTTAATCTATCCTATGGATTAGACATAATTAGCGAATCATTTCCCTTCGACAGTACGAACTGCATCAGGTTCAATGGGTATCATCTCAGCCTTAAAGGCACCCCAAATGTTCTCTCATTTCTTTCGAAACCAGTATAACAATACAGGGATTTAATGTAAAGTTTTTGATTTTTGAATTTGTAAAACCTTTATAATACTTCTTCATATTTCTACTCCCACTTAAAATTCTCCAAATAAAAAGTTGTCATTTGTTCAAATCGTTTAATGAGCTAAAATGTACAATTTTACTCATTACATTTATAATAATGAATAAGTAAATGATTTTAGGAGAACATTATGAAAGAAAAAAGACCTGATTTTAAAGATATCCATTCATTTGAAGATTTTAATCTCTACTATTGGTACCGAGAAGAACTATCACAAATTTGCAAATCCCTTGGATTAGAGTATAGAGGTACGAAGCAAGAATTGAATGAGATCATTCATCAATATTTTTTAGGAAATAAAGTAGACAAAAGAGTGAACAAAAGAAAGACAAAACAAGTCGAAGATATTACTTTGAATACTCCATTACTTCATTGTGCTTTTTCTTTCAACCAAAAATTTCGTGATTATTTTTCAGCTGTAACAGGTATTAGTCCGTTTAAATTTAATGCTGATATGGCAACAGCATGGCGAAAAGTAAAAAAAGATAAAGATATAACATTCACGATTCAAGATATGATTAAAATATATTATGGTGAATCAGATTATGCAAAATATGATAGCTCAGCTTGTCAATGGAATCAGTTTCTAAAAGATTTTTGCTCAGATGAATGTAGCAAATTTTATTTAAATAAGTTAAAAGTTGCATCTATTCTTTGGAAAGAAGTTAAAAATTCGACAAATGAAAAAATTTATTCTAGAGAACTTTTAAACAAATATGAACATAAAGTAATGGAATACCGTAAGGAAATAGATCCCAGTTTATCGAATTCACTATAATAGAATAATTCATTACAAGAGAGAGGTAACAAAAACGATGAATATCCTAAAGGCATTCATCGTTTTCTAATTTCTTTTGTTCTTTTCGTCTTTTATTTCGTTCTCTTAATCCTTTAAAGAAGGCTTTTAAAATTTGCTGGCACTCTTCTTCTAACACGCCGTGTTCGACTTCTACTTGATGATTAAACCGTTCATCTTGTAATAAATTCATAAATGTTCCTGCTGTTCCGGCCTTTGGATCAAAAGCTCCAAATGTTACTTTTTTCAAACGTGACAAAATCATGGCTCCACTACACATTGGGCATGGTTCTAATGTTACAAATAATTCGCAATCTTCTAAACGCCAACTTCCTAGAACTTGATTCGCTTGTCTGATTGCTTTAATTTCAGCATGCAAAGTTGCATCTTGTTCTTTCTCACGCAAATTATGTCCACGTCCAATAATTTCACCATTTAGCACTACAACTGCGCCAATCGGAACCTCTTCTTTATCGTATGCTTTTTGTGCTTCCTTTAAAGCTTCCCTCATGAACATTTCTTTTTCCTTTTGTTCGATGATTCTCACCTCATTTATCCAAAAGTTTCAACGTTTCTTCTCGTTTAATGACTAGTTCCTTTACAAGATGATAGATGACTGCACACAATGGTGTGAAGAAAATTAATCCTAGAATTCCGAATAAATTTCCACCAATTAAAGCCGCTGCTAATGTTAACACAGTTGGTAACCCAATCGAATTTCCTACTACACGAGGATAAATAAAATTCCCCTCAATTAACTGTAATCCATAGAAGACACCAATTGAAATTAACGCTTGAATTGGGCTTACTGTAAAAATGAAAATAGCCCCTAACATACAAGCTGAAAATGGACCGATATATGGAATAAACGACAACACTCCTGCCAATACACCAGTAATTGCTGCATAAGGCAATTGAAATACACTGTAAGTAACAAAGACTAAGGAACCAATAATCATCGATTCAATTAATTGGCCCATTAAAAATTTATCATAAGTTTCAAGTGTAATTCTCCCAATATACTGAAGAAACTCATATCGATTTTCAGGAAGAATTACCTTTAATAATCGATTGATTAAATATTGGAGTTGTTCTTTACTCCCTAAAATATTTAACATTAAAAATACTGCCATTAAAATCGTAAATACATTAGAGAAAATGCCCGTCACATTAGAAGTAAATCCTCCTAAAAAGGAAACGATACTAGAAACAATATTACTTTGGTTAATAAAACTAGTAATTCGTTCTACATCTGCTGCTTGTAACCAACCTGAATGCTGAATCCAATTCACACAAAAATCTATTAAGTAATTAAAACTTTCTCCTATCTGTACGATAGTTCTTGCTAATGTTGGTACAACAATCCATGATACTGCTGCTACAATTGCCATAAAAATCAATAATACCCCTAAAATAGCAATGCTTCTTCTAAAAGACGCTGGGATTTTCATTTTTTTTAACTGATTTTCCATATGTTTCATAGGTACATTAAAAATAAACGCCATCAATAATCCAAAAACAATCGGAGATAGCATTCCTAAAAAAGTATTCACTCCTGCGTATAAATACCTAATATTTAATACGAAAAATAAACTCGTCGCAGCTACTGCAATTAATATTAATTGTTGTTTAAAATTTTTCTCCATTACTTGTCTCCATCTTTCTCTAGTTTCTCTTGAATTTCTTTCATTAAAGCTTCACATCCTAAACAAACATCTTGATATGTTTGTTCAAAATCTCCTGTATACCACGGATCTGCAATATCTCGCTTGCTTCCTGCAAAACTTAATAATGACGCAATTTTGGCAGTAGTCTTCCCTTGCATCATCCGCTTAATATTCATCATATTTTCCGAATCCATTCCAATGATGTAATCCGCATCTGCATCTACAGAGGATAATTGTCTAGAATACATTCCTTCTGTAGAAATTCCAACTTTTGCTAATTGTTTTCTAGTACCAGAGTGAACAGGATTCCCTTGTTCCCAAGAACTTGTTGCTGCAGAATCAATGATGACATGTTGTTCCAATCCTTTATCTTTTACCATTTGTCTAAACACGGCTTCTGCCATTGGTGAACGGCAAATATTTCCTAAACATACAAATACAACTTTCATCTACAACTCTCCTTTTCTCTTTCTGTCAGTATATCATATTTTAGAAAAATCGTCCTTTTAATTCCATAACAAAAAGCACACGAAAGACATTTTCGTTGTCTTTCGTGTGCTACATATTCATATCATTATTCTACTGTTACAGATTTTGCTAAGTTTCTTGGTTTATCAACGTCTAATCCTTTACCAAGAGATGTGTAATAAGCAATTAATTGTGTTACAACAACACTTAAAATTGGTGCTAATTCCATTTGTACTTTTGGTAATACGATATCGTCTCCGTCACGTTCGCTTCCTTCCATGGCAATCACCATTGTTTTAGCTCCACGTGCTTTCACTTCTTCGATATTTCCTCTTGTATGGCTTGCAACTACTGGTTCACTTAATAGAGCAATTACAGGTGTACCTTCTTCGATTAAGGCAATTGTACCATGTTTTAATTCTCCAGCAGCGAAACTTTCCGTTTGTACATATGAAATTTCTTTTAATTTCAATGCTGCTTCCATTGCTACATAATAATCTAAATGACGACCAATATAAAAGGCATTCGCTGTATCTAGTAAGTTTTGATCCACTAATTCTTTTACAACAGATTTTTCATCTAATACACCTTCGATGGCTGAAGCAATAACGGCTAATTCATGACTCATATCAAATGTTTGAGGACGTCCTTTTGTGCGACGTAATACTTCTGCTAATACAGCCATTACTGTAATTTGTGCTGTATAAGCTTTTGTTGAAGCTACCGCAATTTCTGGACCTGCATGAAGTAATAATGTATGAGTTGCTTCACGCGATAATGTTGAACCTTTAACATTTGTAATGGTTAATGAAGGATATCCTTTTTCATTCACTTTTACTAATGCTTGACGACTATCTGCTGTTTCTCCACTTTGTGTTAAGAAAATGAAAAATGGTTTTTCAGATAAAATTGGTTGATGGTAAGCAAATTCACTTGCTAAAAATACTTCAACAGGAATTCCTGCTAATTGTTCTAATAAATATTTTCCAATCCATCCAGCATGGTAACTTGTCCCACAAGCTACAACGTAAACACGATCACTTTGTCCGATTTCTTCTAATAATTCACTAGGAACTTCTAATTCACCAGATTCATTCGTATATTCTTTAATAATACGACGTAAAACTGCAGGTTGTTCATCCATTTCTTTTAACATGTAATGAGGATAAGCACCTTTTTCGATATCATCTGCATCTAATTCTGCTTTAAATGGTGCACGTTCCACTGCTTTTCCATCAATTGTTTCAATTTCCACTTTGTCTTTTGTAATGGTAATTAATTCTTCATCTTTAATTTCTAGATAAGTATCCGTTTGAGAAATAGTTGCCATAGCATCTGAACAAATAACATTGAATCCATTTCCTACTCCAACTAATAATGGACTTTTATGTTTTGCGGCATATAATACTCCTGGAGCTTGTTCATCTAATAAACCGAATGCAAATGATCCACGAATTTCTTTTAACGCACGACGGAAAGCTTCTTTACCAGATAAACCTTCTTTCTCTGCAAAATATTCTACTAAGTTCACTGCAACTTCTGTATCTGTTTGAGATTGGAAGTTTACATGTGATAAATAAGTTTCTTTTAATTCAGAGAAGTTTTCGATTACCCCATTGTGAACTAATGTAAAGCGTCCATTTTGAGAACGATGTGGATGAGCATTATTTTCAGTTGCTGGTCCATGAGTTGCCCAACGAGTATGCCCAATCCCTGCAAAAGCTGGAATTTCTTCATCTACTGCATCACGTAAGTTCGCAATACGTCCTACTTTTTTTACTAATTGTGTTGTACCATCAGCATCTGCGAAAAATAACCCTGCTGAATCATATCCACGATATTCTAATTTTTCTAATCCATCTAAAATGACCGTTTGAATACGGTTATCTCCAATACATCCTACAATTCCACACATATATATAGTCTCCTTTACTGAAGGGGTTCCCTTCACAAAAATTTTTCAATGTTTCTGGTGCATGCAAAAATTTTGTATCCCCACAGAGATTTTTGTATATTGCTGTAGACTGCACTGCCTTGAGTCACCCGCCGAATATTTCGATAAACTCAATCCTCGTCACTTATTATTTAGTATTAATAAGCCTGGCGCTATCCTATGTTGCTACCTTTCTTAGCAATTTATTTTCAGAAACATGACTAATCATACACGATTTTGTACTTATTTGTCAAAACTCTCGAATTTTATATTTAATTTTATATATTTTTGCGCAAAAATGCCATAAGTCACTCATTAGTAACTTATGGCCTTAATTACTTACGAAAATCACTAGCTAATTGATAATTTCCCTTCAACCACCAATTGTCTCTTTCATATTCTTATATACAAGTATGAGGAAATTTTACTGTTAGAACTCCGCAAGAATATTGTAATTCTCCTCTAACCATTGTTCGTCATTGACATGTCTCTTACTTGCGAACATTCCTATTGATAATTCATAGGGATCATCAGAATTTTTATATTTCACTCGTAAATAATATTCTACAATTCCTTTATAACTCTTCTTAAACTTACGAATACCACGAATTTTATCCAATGATTCCACATAAAATTCATCAGCATGAATAATAATATACCCTTTATAAACTAATAGAGCAAAATCCTTTGAAACATACTCGGCATTTTCCACTAAAAGATTCATATGCCCTTGAACTTCTGGAAACAGTTCGAATAATTCTTGATAATTCTTATAATTATGATAAATAATTTTTCCAGATGCTACTAAAAATCCTAATCCCACAATTAGAATAATTAAACTTTTTCCTATTTCAATCCATAAATCAATCTCATCAAATTCATCAAAATAGATGTCTGTTTTTAGGAATGATACCTGATAGATATCACCTAAATTTGTATCATTTTTCGCTTCTCTTTCTTTTTTCTTCGCTAAATTACTTTGTTGAAAAACAGCTTCAAAGTCCTGCTGCATTTCCGGAGAAATCTTTACAATTTTTCTTCCTCTTCTTCCTTTTTTAATTTCAGGAATAACTCTTATTTTTAATAAAAATAATTTATTATCAAATGGTCTTACTTTTGACAGTTTGCTAGCTTCTTCTGCAATTTCGTCTAATTTAGCATTCCCTGATTTTAACATATGATAACCTAATTCATCTTCGATGATATAAAAGACTTTTTGTTCATTTGGTAATTCTACTTTTTCGATATCATAAATTCGAACCACTTGAACCTTTTCTAATTCCTTTTCACTAAAAGGTTGATTAATATACATGTCTTCAATTGGTTCAGTATAACTAACAACATTTTTTAGCAAAAAGAATGATATGAATATTGTGAACAAACTAATGAGCAAATACAATCTTGCCCCTTTTGTGACCCTTTTTTTAACTTTCATTTCTATCTCCCTTTTATAGTAAAATTTCATTTCATTTAGCAACAGTTTACTCTAAACTCTATAAAAATACTACTTTTTTCGAACAAAAAAGACGAGATTTCTCTCGCCTTTCGAATTTCATCATTGATTTAGATTAAGCTTTACCAGTTGAACCAAAGATATCCATTGTTTCTTTAGTTACTTTAACGATTGCATCAAAACCAGGTTTGATAACTTTACGTGGGTCATAAACTTCAGCATCTGCATTTAATTTAGCACGTACTGCTGCAGTCCATTGTTGTTGTAATTCAGTGTTAACATTGATTTTAGCATGTCCACGTTCGATTGCTTTTTTGATTTGATATTCTGGAATACCTGATCCACCGTGTAATACTAATGGAGCACCAGTAGCTTCAGAAATAGCTAACATTTCATCAAATCCTAATACAGGTTCACCTGCATAAGTTCCGTGAACTGAACCTAATGCTGCTGCTAATGCGTCAATATTAGCTTCTTTTACCATACGTTCACATTCGTGTAAGTCAGCGTATTGAATTCCTCCTGTAACGCCATCTTCAGTACCACCTACAGTACCTACTTCAGCTTCTACAGAAGCGCCTTTAGCATGTGCATATGCAACAACTTCTTTAGTTAATTCGATGTTTTCATCAATTGGATAATGAGAGTGGTCAAACATTACTGAGCTGAAACCAGCATCAATATATTTTTTACAAACATCAACTGATGAACCATGGTCTAAGTGTAATGCAACTGGAACTGTGATATCCATAGTTTCTAATAATGCATTTACCATAGCTGCAACTACTAATGGGCCACCCATATATTTACCAGCACCTTCAGATACTCCTAAGATGATTGGTGATTTTGCTTCTTGAGCAGCAGTTAGAACAGCTTGTGTCCATTCTAAGTTATTGATGTTGAATTGACCTACGGCATATTTGCCTTCTTTAGCTTTGTTCAACATTTCTGTCATACTTACTAAACGACTCATTTAAAATTTCCTCCTTATACTAGAAAACTAGTATTTATTTGTACGTAGCTATTATACCTTAATTTCTCTTTATTGGCTAGCTATTTACGCTTAGTTATGAAATTATTTCATATAATATTTGTTTTCATTACACTTTCATTTTTTCATCATAGATTTAATAATTCCTTTTAAATTCCGCTAGTAGTTTCCATAAAATTGCTTTATAATAAGGATAATTCATGTATTGGGAGGTATTCTATGAATCAACGTCAAAACAGTGCACATCATAAACGTGCTTTAAAAGAAGCTCGAATGGCAAAACTATTATTCACTTTTATTGCATTAGCATCTATTGCTATTGTTATCTTTATTTTAAATATTCCATCCATTATTCAAAACGAGAATCAATCACTCACTAAAAATAACTCCTCTAATGAAACTAGTAAAGTAGAATCATCCGATCATCACTCGATTCAAACTGCTCGTATTACAGCTAGTGGAGATATGCTCTATCATGACATTGTTTACGGTAGTGCTTTCGATGGACAAACTTATGATTTCAAAAATGATTATGAACAAATTACGCCATTAGTTTCTTCTGCTGATTTAGCATTAGGTGACTTTGAAGGAACGATTAATCCAGACCGTCCTTTAGCAGGATATCCAATTTTTAATGCCCCTGAAGAAGTCATTCAAAGTATTAAAGACGCAGGATATGACGTTTTAGATTTAGCTCATAACCATATTTTAGATACAGGAATTAGTGGATTAAAATATACTGCTACAGCTTTTCGTAAAGCAGGGTTAGATATTTTTGGAGTGAAAGTAGATCCAAACGAAGGAATTTTGGTCAAAGAAGTCAATGGAATTAAAGTAGCTATTTTAGGTTTCTCATATGGGTTTAACGGAATTGAAGCTAGCATTTCCCAAGAAGATTACGACAATCATTTATATGATTTAAATATGGATAAGGTCAAACAACAAATTGAAAAAGCAGAAGAAATTGCAGACTTCACAATTATAATGCCACAAATGGGAGTGGAATATAAATTATCTCCAACGGATGCTCAAGTAGAAACTTATCATAAAATGATTGAATGGGGAGCAGATGTTATCTTTGGAGGTCACCCTCATGTTGCCGAACCAACTGAAACTATTGAAAAAGATGGACAAAAGAAATTTATTATTTATTCAATGGGGAATTTATTATCCAACCAACGTGTGGAAACATTAGACAATATTTGGACTGAACGTGGTGTCATTATGGATATTACAATCCAAAAAGAAGGAAATCAAACTACCTTAACTAGTGTTCAAGCACATCCAACTTGGGTATCACGTACTCCAATTAACCGTACATTCCAAGGATATCAAGCTTATGATTATCAAGTATTTCTAGCAGAAGATTATATTTCAGGTGGAAAATATGCGAATAAGGTAGATGAAACAACCCGCCAACGAATTGAAAAAGCTTATTATGAAATGCTAGAACTATTAAATATAAAATTCTAAACAAAAGTTCCACACAACTTTACACGTCGTGTGGAACTTTTCATTTCTATTAAAAAGCGCTATAGACAAATTCTTCGATATTTGAAAAATCTGCATGAATTAAGTATAACCCTAGCATGACAAACAAAACATAGAAAGCCATTGTCCATAATAATAATTGATGTTTTTCGCTAATTTTTTTGATAAAATTTAAGCATTTCTTCAGCAACTTCAGGCCATCCTTTCCATCCAGGGTGAACCGTATCGTACATATAATAAGGTTCATATTCCTTTGAAGTTAGATCCATAATTTTATATCCAAATGATTCTGTGATTTCTGTTATTTTTTTAGCATAAACCGCACGTTGTTCTGGACCAATTCCAATATAATCATACCATTTACCATTAATTGGGAAATTGACAACTTCGACTTCTAATCCCATCTCTTTTGCCATTTGTAAAACTAAAGCATAGTCATCATACTCTGTAGAAATATCATATTTATATTTAGCTGCAGAATTTTTCAACTTTTCAAGTCTGTTTTGAATTTCAGCTGCATAATATCTCTTTTCAATCCCAAAATCATTACCTTCAGTTCGTACCTTAGCATCATTTAAATATTTATTTTGAAGCTCTTTCCAATCATAATTAGGAGTAACCGGTCCACTTGAAGGAATTGGCGTTACATTACCTGTAAAATAGAAACTAATTTTATTATTTAAAGCAAATTTTTCTACATCCATTTTAATGAGCCAATCATCTACAAATGTTCCTTTATGATCTACTAAACGACGTTTATATCGCTCAAAAGTTTCATGAACATTTTTATTATCTTTTGATAATTCTAACACTCTTTTCATAAATTTTTCCTTTGTTTCTTTTGAAATTTTAGGATTGATTAAAGTGTAATAGACATGTTCATTTGAAACACGACTTAAAAAGGCTTTTGGATTCATTCCATATTGATCGAACCAAATAAAGGATTCACTAAGAATAAATTTTTGCTTTGGAAAATTATTCCCTAAAGAGCCTAACATGGAAGCTTGAATAATATTTTGGAAATTCCCTCCACCAATTGCCATAATATGAAAATCATCATAATTAAACAATTGCTTAATATGAAAAGGATGTTCACTCACTTTTCCTAATTCTGATGACCCTAGTACTACTAATGTTTTATCATCAATATTATCTTTTAAAATATCTCTACCTTTATATTTTGTAAACTCAAAATTATAACGAATACTATTATCACTCACATGATAATAATTCGCTAATTTTTGATTAATAACATGAAGGTATAATGCAAGTGTTAATAGCGCAAGTACAAATGCTATTCCAAATGCTTGAATTTTTTTCATTATTGATTCACCCTTGTTTCAATATAGTGAATAATTTTATTAGGCGTATCAATTTCCTCATAAGTTACTTCTGTAGGAGCCACTTCAATTCCAAACTCTTCCATTCGAACTAATAATTCAACGAAAGCTAATGAATCCATTAATCCTTCTTCTTTTAAATTAATATCACGTTCTTCATAAATAACATCATCTTCGCAAATTTCTTCAATAATTGACAATACCTTTTCTTCTAACATACTAATCTCTCCTTATTATTTCGACATTAATTTTATAATAAATTCATATGGCTTTTCAGAGAAAATTAACAAGCCCATCATAATTAAATGCATCGTTACAAACCAACTAACAACTTTATATGCTGTTTTTTGTTTATATTTTTTATAAAACTTAGATTTCTTCTGATACCATTCAAAAGAAGCCATTAAAATACCATGGTAAACTCCATAAATAATATAACTCCATGAAAGCCCATGCCAAAATCCCATAAAAACCATATTTATCATATATGCAAACATAGCAGTAGATAAACGAGTTTTAAACCATTTATGTCTCATTGATTTCATCACAATTCTTGAGAAAATAAAATCTCTCAACCATATAGATAATGAAATATGCCAACGATTCCAGAAATCTTTAATATCGATACTTAAAAATGGTTTATTAAAGTTCATAGGAGTTTGAATCCCCATAATATTACTTACACC